>CAKZKU010000273.1 GCA_937124545.1 uncultured Microbacteriaceae bacterium
GAGAAGCACAAAGAGTTGGTTGCTTCAGCGGTGAACCCGGAGCTGTGCAAGATCACCGAAGACTTGGTTTTCACGGAACCTCACGATGATATTGGGCGCAACGAGGTGTTGCCAGCGAACGAAGCGGATGCGAATGAGCACGCTGCCGACTCCCAGATGATTGATGCCATGGGGGAAGCCAAGTGGAAGTTTATGACCCGAGCGGAGGCACTAATTCATGGGGATCTTCACACGGGCTCAGTGATGGTGAGGGCGCTATCGGGGGATGAAGGACCTTCAGAGTCGCGCGCCTTCGACTCAGAGTTCGCCTTTTACGGACCGGTCGCTTTTGACCTGGGGGCCTTGTGGGCGAACTACACACTTGCCTCAGCTCGTTGGACCGCATTAGGACGCGATGATCTCGCGACCTGGTCGCTCTCCTTGGTCGAGGAAACCTGGCAGGCATTCGAATCGGCCTTCCGAGGTCTCTATCCTCAACGCATCGACAACAGGGTATGGAAGGACGGATCCCTGGACTATCTCCTTGAGGGGTGGAGAGAAGAAGCCTGGTTGTTTGCCGCCGCAAAGATGAGTCGACGGATAGTTGGTTTGGCCAAAGTGAAAGATATTGAAACCTTGGAACCCACTCTCCGCGAGGGAGCAGCCAGAGGCATACTGAAGCTGGCTCGACACGTTGCGCAAGAACGCAAGCGGACAAGCGATCCTCAGCGCTTTATTGAGCTGGCCGGCTCCGTACTGCTGGAAAACAGGACTGGGTAGATTCTCATGCTCAAAGGGATCGACCCAGTTTTGAGAGGTGAGTTGCTCAGGGCTCTTGATCAAATGGGTCACGGTGATCGGTTTGCTTTGGTGGATCAGAACTTTCCCGCGTATGGAGTTGGTGCACCTGTCATTGACTTGGGCGAAATCTCTGCAACACGAGCTGCAACTGCACTCATGTCGGTGTTTCCCCTCGATCCATTTGTGGAGACGCCATTGGAGCGGATGGGAATAGATGACGATCTCGAGGGCTCAAATGACTGCCATGACGCTGTACTCGACATTGCTCGGTCATCGGCGAGCGCATCATGGCCGTGGAGTGTCATTCCTCGTCACGATTTCTATCGGGACGTGAGGGACGTTGCCTTGGTCGTGAGATGTTTGGAATCTGCTCCCTACGCGTGCTTCATGTTCCGCAAAGGCGTCCTGTAGTTCGCCAATCTCTTGGTGGCGCTGAAGAATAGCGAGGCGTTAGATGACTAGAAAAGACATCCCAGTGACGGACACTGATTTTGAGTTTGCTCTGCAAACCGCGCTCGACGGTTTCATCTTTTCTGACACCGGGATGCCAGGTGTAATCGAAGAAAAACTAGCGACTTTGCCCAAAGACCCGCCACAGGTGCTAATCGACAACATTCGCGCAGCTTGGGAACAACTCAAGCGTGAGCGACCTGAAGAATTCACCGACTAGCAACACCCATGTCACCCGAGGGAATGCCGTGAAACCCTGGAGTTTTGCACGTACAAGCTTCTACAGCACCTCCCGAGGGCAGGAAGGCATGGGGGGAGAGGTCCCTCCCCTACCCAAACATGCCCCCAAGCTGAAGTCCTTTCAAAGCATCCCGAGACCTAGAGAATTTCGCCCTCTCTTACCGAGGTATCGCTTTGGCCCTTGGGTATCTCGGCTACAGGCCAAGAGTTCTCCGTGTAACTTGCCTGGCCTTGCCTATCCTTATGCCTGTCCTTGCCTACGTAACCGGTCACGTCACTGGTAACGGGTGTCGTTCTCAGCTCTTTACGTGCCTGCCGGTAACGCTTTTGCTTGGCTCGCGCTTTCTCTCGGTATTCGGCCATCTCGGCTGCCGTGCTCTGCCCCCTGCCCTCCCAGTCAGGAATTTGGTAGCCCTCGCTTGTTTTGACCATCCAGCCAATAGCGACGATTTCCTCAATCTCAGCGCTTGGGTCCCCCCAAGGAAACACGTAACGGAGGTATATCTCGTCAATTTCACCGTCGGTGCCCTGCGAGTTGCAGTACATCAAAGCTCGAGTCAAGAGCCGCCAAGCGGGGTGAGAGAGTTTGTCGAGATCGCGGTTCAACAGCCATTGCTCAGGCAATCGAGTGTCCGTCATTTAGGAACTCACCGTCCCCTCGTTGACATGCAGCCAATTCAGTTTTCCAACTTGGTGGTACGAGGAAAGAAAGCGATCTAAGTCTGACCGCCTAACCCGGACCACCCGTGGCCCAAACCGAACGGCGGCCAACTGGCCACGCTTGATATGGTTCCAGACAGTATTTGGGTGGCAGCCAATTTCATCAGCCACCTGGGTTACAGAAAGTTTCTGGTCACCGGTTGTTGTTTGTTCACTAGACATTGCTTCTCCGCAGGGGTAGTTGCCTACCCTTGGGTCCGGACC
>CAKZKU010000274.1 GCA_937124545.1 uncultured Microbacteriaceae bacterium
GTCTAAACTGTAGATGCGATGAGGTTTGGTCTGTGGTTGTGGTTTAGGGTGATTTCCTCGCTGCTGCAAGCCGGAGTGGTGGGCGTCGCCCGAAACGCAGGATTGCAGCAGGCCGCGAACTCTTCGGGAGTTCGGTAGGCCAGCGAGCTGTGGATGCGCTCAGAGTTGTATTCCTCACGCCAGTCTTCCAGTCGGATCTCCGCCTCGGCCAAGGAGTAAAAGATTTCACGATTCAGAAATTCGTCGCGTAGTTTGTCGTGGAAGCTCTCGATGTAGCACTGCTCCCAGGGCGAGCCGGGCTTGATGTAGTGGGTCTTGATCTTTCGCTTCCTCAGCCAGTCCTGAATTTCGTAGGCGATGAACTCGGGTCCGTTGTCACTCCGGATGTATTTCGGGGCGCCGTGCTCCGCGATCAGTTCCTCAAGAACTTCGATGACGTTGCTTGCTCGATAACTTCGACGCGGCCTCAGGCTTTTGCACTGACGAGTATGTTCATCGATCACACTGAGGATCCGGTAACTGCTTCCCCATTCGGTTTGATCAAAGACGAAGTCCCAGCTCCAGACTTCATTAGGCTCCGATGCTGTGAGTCGTAGGGCTTCGTTGGGGTGCACACGTTTCATTCGCCGCTGTTTCTTACGAACTTGGAGGCCATGGCGACGCCGCAGGGCATGCACCCACTTCTCGTTAACGACATGGCCAGATCGTCTCAGCAGGGCGGTGATCCGACGGTATCCATAGCGGGGATTCTTCTGACTCAGCTCAACAGCCTCACGCTCGAGTTCCAAACTCTGGTGACTCCGTTGGCTCGTCGCGTAATAAGTCGACGGGCTGAGGCTCAATGCCCGGCAAACTTCGCTGGCTTTTGCCATTCCTCGTTCCACCAAAGCGCGCACCACCTTTCTTTTTGATGCCACGCTCACCACTTTTTTGAGTTCACTTCTTTCAGGATGTCGATCTGCATCGCCTGATCGGCAATGATTCTTTTCATCCGGGCGTTTTCGTCTTCGAGAGCCCTGAGCTTTCGGGCCTCGTTGACGTCCATTTCCCCATACTTCCGCTTCCAGAGCGAAATTGTCTGGGAGCTGATGTTGTGTTGCGCGCAGATCTCCTTACGGCTCTTCCCGCCCCGGAGCTCATCCAGGATGCGGACCTTCTGTTCTTCGCTAAAGCGACTTCTTTTCATTTCTCGATTCGGTTCTACCACCAAATCTACACTTTTGACTCCTCCAATTTTCTGGAGTCAGGCCA
>CAKZKU010000275.1 GCA_937124545.1 uncultured Microbacteriaceae bacterium
CCATAGCGCTACCACCTCCAAAGAAAAAGGAGCTACGATCTTTCGTAACTCCTTTTTGGAAAGCTGGTGGACTGGGATGGATTCGAACCAGCGTACACATACGTGAGCAGATTTTGGCTCAAGCCACTTCCAAGATCCTGATCACCTCCACCAGCGGGTGCCATCCCCACCTCGGCATTGCGAAAAATGGTGATATCATACACGGATTGATGAGGGGGGTCATAGCGTGTGATTTTAGATCGTGTATCTTTAATGACTAACATTCCTGCAATGAACGCCCAGAAACCTTTCCAGCTCATTCGTGAATTCGCGTCCCATCTTCCTGCGAAGGTCTCGATCATCGCAATACTTCTCGCGGCATCATCGTGCAAATCCGATTCCCCTTCCGAACCTCAGGAAAGCGCGCCCGTTGACGAGTCCCGGGCCCTTCCAGAAGCTCCCAAAACAAGCGAACCTGCGCAACTGATTTCAATCGAGGGCCCTGTCTCATTCAACCGGGACATCCAGCCGATTTTATCGGAATACTGCTACCACTGTCATGGGCCGGACAGCGGATCGCGAGAGCCGAAAAGTAACCCACTGCGGTTGGATCAGGAAAAAGATGCCTTTGCGCCGAGAGAAAATGGCAGGCCGGTCATCATCAAAGGAAATCCAAAGGAATCCTACCTGATGCAGTTGGTGCGATCCACCGACAAGGATCTGGTTATGCCTCCTCATCCGTCGACGAATCCACATGGGAAAATCATGAAGCCTTCGGACATCGAGCTTTTGCATCGCTGGATCGCCGAAGGTGCCGTTTATGAGGATCACTGGGCTTACATTCCCCCGAAAAAGAATCCCCTGCCCCAAGTTTCGAACCAAGAGTGGGCGAAGAATGCCATCGATCGTTTCGTCCTGGCCAAGCAAGAGGAAGCCGGGCTCGAACCCAATGAACAGGAAGGCAATGCCAGACTGACACGCAGGCTCTTTCTCGATCTCACCGGCCTTCCTCCAACAGCCGGGGAACTCGACGAAATCCTCAGCGATCAGCGGGACTTCGAAACGGTCTACCTTGAAACAGTCGACAAGCTTCTGAAAACGGACGCTTATGCCGAGCACTGGGCGCGCCATTGGCTCGATGTCGCTCGTTACGGAGACACCCATGGCATCCACCTCGACAATTATCGCTCGATCTGGCCCTACCGCGATTGGGTCATCAGTGCCTTCAGAAGCAACATGCCCTTTGATCAATTCACCCGCGAACAAATTGCCGGTGATTTAATGCCGGATCCGACCACCGACAAGCTGATCGCGACCGGCTTCAATCGCTGCAATCCAACCACCGGAGCA
>CAKZKU010000276.1 GCA_937124545.1 uncultured Microbacteriaceae bacterium
ATTTCGCGAACGGTCATTGCAAGAGACGTTCCGTAAACCAACTTGTAGTTGTTTGCGATAACGCGGTTGCCACCAACGGTGTCCTCGCGCGAAGAGGCCATAGCGGTCTCGAGTGCGTCGAAGGTCAGCGCGGGGTTGCTCGCGAGTCCCTTGCCAGAGAAGCCAGAGCCCACTGCGCCAGCCGAGGTCACGAAGAGCTTCGCAAGAGCGATGTCTTCCTGACGTGCAGCGTAGTTAGCGAACTTGCTGGTCATCTGACCGATCATGTCGAAGTTACCAGTACGACGCAGCGACTCCCACGACATGCGAGCGCGAACGCCGTGCTTGCCGTCAAAGTCCTTGTCCAGCTGGGTGGTCGTGAAGGACACGGCGGGGTACTCTTCGTACTCGCCAACCTTGGGCAGACCGCCCTCAATGAACTCGTCGCCAACGCGGTCGCCAAGAGCGGCCGGGTCAACCTGGAAGTCACCGAAACGAATGGTACCGAAGTTGTCGGTCTGGTACTCGTCGGCGATCTGGTCCCAAACGTTCTGCTCGGCAGCGTACTGTGCCAAGAAGATAACGTTGATAGCAGGCTCCAGAACGGTGGGAATGTCCGAAGAGGAGATTCCTTCCTGGAGAGCAACCTTTGCACGAAGGTCTCCGGCCAGAGCGTTTGTCAGAAGCTTTGCAGCCTCAATCTGACGCTTGGTGGAGCGCTCTTCGATACGGGCGATTTCCTGCTCTACTTTTTGAATGTTAGACATAGTAGTCAATCACCTATTCTTAGTTGTTGATGCGAACTTTGACGTTACCCGCAACAGCACCTTTGGCCTCGATAGCGTATCCAACGAGTTCGTTGGAGCCAACAGTCGTGGTCAAGGCGCTTCCGTAGGTAGCCGCACTCGCAAGGTAAATGGCGTCACCGACTGCAACAGCGTCGGAAGTGGTTCCAGTGAACACACCGATGTGGCGCAGGGTGGCGTAGTAGTTTGTGTCAGCAGCCAGCTCAGCGTCGGTCTCTGCGACACCAACGATGCCACCGAGGACAACAAAGTCGCCGGATTCGACGGCTGAGTTCACGGCGTAGTTGATTGACTCTCCGTTTGCGTAAACTTCATTCAGAGCCATTAGGCACCAACCTTCACGTTGAGAATGTCAGAGAGGCGAGGAGCCTTCTCTTCCGTGTTGACGATAACAGTCTCTTCGGTTGCCTTGACGGAAGCAGCTGCCTCCTCCTTGAAGTGCGACTTCACGGACTCGACGAAAGCTTTCTGGCTCTCGACAGCGTCGTTCAGGTCAGCACCGGCACGAAGCGACTCGTAAACGGCCTTCCGGGAAATCTCGGGGAGGTCAGCAGCAACCAACGCTTCAGCAACAGCCGCAACGTCAACTTCTTCTTTCTCCTCGGACTCCACAGCAGGCGCAAGGGCTTCTGCAACAGCAGCGGCTACCAAGTTAGGCAGCTCAGCCAGCTGGTCGCTCAATTCCTTGAGTTCCATATCTGAGTATCCTTCTTCCTTATTTGATTGGGTCGCTGCGGCTGTATGAGCAGCAGTACCTTCCTTACCGCTCATGGGAGCGGAAGCTTCTTCTTGGCCCTTCCAGGCGTTGCAGTAGTTACCACCAGCAACATAGTCATCCCACTTTTCGCAGAATGCTTGGCCGTCTTCGTTGACGTTGTTTTCGTTGAAGAACAAACAGTTGCCACAAGCGCGACCCTCGGGCACATCCTCGGATGTTGCGGGCCGGTAGTTGTCTGGCAGTTCTTCGTAAAGCTTTTTCTTCTTCTTCTTGTCCTTGTCGTACTCGGCCGTGGCCATAGCGCGGGCCGCTTCGTACAACTTGTCGGCAAGCTTAGAGCCCGGACGACCCGGGTATGAAACCAGGTCCACGGAGTTCTGAGTGTGCGGGATCAAGTTTTCTACAACGACTTCACCCTCGTCGTTGTAGTTCCCTTCCCCCATTGCGTAAATGGAAAGGCCGGTGTGGGGAGCAACTGCTTCCACGAACTCTTTCCAGTGAGGCATGACATCGAGCTCGGCAACGAGTCCAACGCCCTCCTCGTAGCGTGCGTCCTCAGACAGGACGGCCATTAGGTTCTTGGGAGACCGAACTTCTTCTTCGCTGTTCGGGTGGTCAACATACGAGTGTGTTCCCTTGGGGAAAGCCTTGGGGCCATACTCCTTGAGAACACTCTCGGTGTAAATGCCCGACGAACCTTTACCAGGAGTAATTAAAATGGCACGCCAGTTATTGCCTGCCTTAGTGGGCGCAGTTGCTTGTTCCTGAAAGATCGTAGACATTGTAACAATAATATCACGATTATCTAGGGTTGTTTTGCAAGTCTCTCATATTGTTGTCGCCATCAGAGAGGTCATCAATCCCGGCACCAGAGTTGCCTTGGCTGCTGGCAACATTGTTCGGGTTGCCGGAGCCGAGTGTTGTGCCCGTGTTGGCGAAGCTGCCGTCGTTGTTCGGGATGAGCACACCGTCCGGTACACTGCCTGGCGCTTCGATGCCGAGCTGTTCTGCGATTGCGTCCTGCATGATTTCTGCGTCGAACAGACCGGTCATCCATGCCTGGCTCAGTGATTGTACCGTGCGGTACGCGGGGTCCACGATGATGTTGTTGAATGTGACGCTGGGCTCGGGAACGCCGATGACCTTGAGGACACGGACGAAGAAGTACTCCCACGAACTCTGGCGTGCGTAAGCGGAGCTCAGTGTGGACTGGTCGATAACCTGCGACCCTCCGCCACCGGATGCTCCGTCGCCAGCGAGAAGCGCTCCCACGGGAACCTCCATAGCCGTGGCGGCCATCGCGGCCAGGGGCTGTCCCGTGTCGAGGTCAATAGAGTTGTTCCGGGGCATGGCATTCATTTCAATATCAGCACCGGTCACCGCAGTAGCGGCCACCTCTTTGTTGTTGATGAGCTTGGAGGATATGTTGGCCCCACCCTTAGCCGACTTGGTCTTGACCTGCCACGCAATACCCGAAAGAGCCTTGAGCATCTTCGAGCCGTCCTTGAGGTACTCGGAGTAGGCCCAGGTCCACGGAAGCGCAGGCAGGGAGTCGGGCAGACCCCACAGGGTGCCGGACTCGTCGTTGACCTTACTGTCGATAACGACAAAGTTACGGTCAACACGGATGTTGTTGATCTGCGCTACGGGGTTCTCGACGTAGTCCAGGGGGTACCAGACCTTGACGGTCTCGGCAAGATAAGAGTTGTAGGGGTCGGTTACGGGCTCGCGTACCTCGTACTCGCGCAGGTAGTAGCGAATAATCTCTGGGTCGTCAGGGTCCGTGGCCCAACCGGCAATCTCGTCTAGGGGGATACGAGAAAAACGACGATTGCGACGGTCATAACGAACAAAGAAATTCCCGTCCGTAAATAGGGATCGTTCATTCTTTTTACACGCTGCCTCACTGAATAGAACTTGCTGGTTGATTGCATCGTCAATAACACGTTGGAATCTAGGGGCCAGTGGGTTACCCGATTGTGACATCTTGAAGCCACGGCCAAACACATATCCAGCGCGTAGGGTAGAACCGCGCTTGAGGATTGGGTTGGAAGCGCTCTGTCTCCGTGCGTTACGAGACACCTGCTTCACGTCCGCCAGGGCCATGCCACTGTCGGTGAACTGGTTGATAGGCGACCAGCCCTTCTCGTCGAACTCTAGAGTCGCACGAGCAAGTGCGGAGTAGGACTCGGCGAGAATCTCATTGTCTTGAGAAAGAGTTTGAATCTCTTTCAAAAGCTCCTCAGACTCGGATGAAGTGCTAGTAAACCTGTCAAAAATACCCATAAACTAATCTTACCAGTAACTCTCCGAATAAAACGAATGCTCCGTCACCAGTTCTTCTAGCTGAACAATGTCACCTGGCTGAGGTCCGGAGGTCTCGTGAGAGATTGTGGACAGGATAGCAGCATCCAAAGAGTCAGGAGACGAGACGCCCGACTTGCGCATCTCGTCCTTGCTGGTCATCGTGATAGACCCCCGTGCGCTGAACTTATAAGTCTGGCTTATCATCTCTTCGCGCAGCTGGTTGTCTTCGTAGTCTAAGTCCAGGCTCCCGTTTGCAAGGAGTTCTCGGAAGGTGTCGTAGTGCCACGCCCTCGCGTTAGTCCAGCGCGCTGGATCAGGCGAACCGTGTGATCCATTAATAGCGCCAATATCATAAACGGCGTCATTAAAATCGTCCAGGCGAGCCAGAGCGTCAACAACACCACCACCCACACCGTTAACGTCAATGTTGACAATACCTGCCACCAGTCTTTGCGCATGAGCGTGCACCCTCCTTGCTGTTTCAATAAGGTCCAGCTTAGACCACTTGTCTATCAATCGCACCCTCCCACCCCGATTGATATACAAGACGTTCTCATCTGAACCAAAGCGTGCAACGTCAAGCCCGAGCGTCGGGCGGATAGCGTCGTCATCCTCGAACTCCGCGTCAAAGCCCTTGTCGATTACCGACTGTGAGAAGAAGGTGTTGTCTGCCTCATCTGGGAACTCGCCCAGCACCTTGGACTTGTATCTGGCGGAGTCCTCGCCCCAGGCACGTTTCTTATGCTCAACCCAGTCAACGCTGGTGAGGCCATTTAAAAAATTTTTTTGATCTTCCTCTTCCGGGTAAACATCTTCCTCGGTAAATGTAGGTAGATTGAAAGCGCTAATGGTGTGAAGGTTCCAGTCCTGTGAGAGCTGAGGATCAGTGAAAATTCTATGAAATTCAGTTCCCCTTCTATCAGGGTTACCAATCGCGAGAATCCTGGAACCCGCACCAGTCGCCACTGCCTCAGCAGCCGTAAACATGTCTGTAGGAAGACCACCTGCCTCGTCAAGAAAAACATAAGTGTTCCGTTTACGAGTTCCCTGGAAGCTTGAGACGATGTCCTGGTCGCTAGGTCTTTTACCGAAGACAAGGAACTCTGCACCGTTATCACCATCCAACTTCCACGCTAGTGTTTCCGTGATTCTACCAGGCAGCATCATCCCGCGAGTATCAGCTAAGCCCTTGTTCACCTTGAGGTAGGCAAAGATAACCTTCTCGATCTGGCTCAAGGTCGGTGCGGAAACAATGCACAACGTATCCTTAGGCACACCCGTTGCCACAATCCACGTAATCAGGTCGGCCACCACGGCAGACTTACCGCAACCGTTCGCGCTTTTGACTGCGGTGCGAGATGAGTCCATAAAGGACGAAACAATCTCCGCCTGCTTTGAGTACCACCGCTTACCCAGTACGTCGCTTAGCCACGCCTCTGGGTCCGTTTGGTACAACCGCAGCTTGCTCTTGGAGCGCATCTCGTCGATGGCCCCGTCGAGCACGCTATTCAAATATGTTGGCATCCAAAATACTTCCCGCCCTCTTGAGGCCCTGCTCTACCAGGTCATCGATCTCTTCGTCACCCGGCACCCCTTCGAATGCACGGAAGCCCGCAATGATGTAGGCGAGCGCTGCGTCAAAGGCGCTGGCAAATATCTTAGCGTGCGCCGCGGTAATTCTTTCGATGTCACTGTCCACCAGTTTGCGTCTGGCGTCCAAGCGTTCACTCACCAGGCGGAGCGACTTGAGGACCACGTTGGCCACACCGGCAAACTCCTGCGGTCCGACATCCTCGAGCATCCCGAACGCCTTGTCCTTCAGAGAGCTCGCCTCAATAAGAAGCAGCCTTTCCTCCTGGCGATCGTTTAGCCAGTCCTTGCTGTCCAGAAGATAGGCAATGCGCTCGGCGATGTACTTGGGCTCAAGCCCAGTAAGGTCCGCAATCTCCTGCGGTGACTTTCTGGCAAGGCTCAAAAGCTTCTCGTCCAGGTTTGTGCGCTCCAACTCCATGGACTACATTGTATCTCATGATAATTATTGAGACACAAGAGAACGATGTCATCCGTGAGTACGACCTGCCTAATGAGCAGCGCGATAGCTGGATTAGTTTCTTTGACTGGCTGGTGGCGCAAGGGGAGATTCTGATGTGGGCTGAAATGCCGAAAATCTGAAATTCTGAAATTTAAAAAAAATAAACGTGCGGTTGGTCCCTAGCTGTTTTTAGCGGTTTTTGCGACGATCGAATTGTTTCGTTTATAACGATTTGCTGAGAATCACCGCATTTGGTCATTAGTACCCCGCCGGGTGTGCAACCGTATACGCGTGCGCAACCGCGTACGCAACCAACCACAGAAGGGGTAGCCACCATGGCAACCAACCAACTAACCGCAACCATCAAGCCCATGACGACCGCGCAAGAGCGCGCGGTTGAGAAGCATCGCGCGGATGTTCTCAAGTCGTGGCGCGCGTTCGATAAGGCGCGTGTGTCCATCCAATTTGAGAAGGGGGAGAACTATAACGGCGCGCCGGCTACTGTCCGGCTCAAGCGGCAAGCGACGGACGAGGGGGTAAGTGAGTACTCACTGCCGGGCGTGTACTTGGATGCCGTGCGGTATCTCGTGCAGTGCGCGGGATATTCCCCCGCTAGGGCACGCCGGGAATTGGGTGAAGACTTCCGGGCTTGCCTTGAAAATCTGCCTGAGGGACGCGATAGCGCCCGCCGGTTGGCTAAGGCGTGGCTGAGGGGAATCTTGCCACTCGCTGAAGCGTACGCCGGGGACGCCCAACAGAATGCCCAAGCCGGGCGTACGCCGGCTAAGTGGCTTCTGGTGGATGGCCAGACAGTAGATGCGCCCATGTAAGGCCGTCTAACGCCTTAGGGCCCGGTTACCGCATCAGGGTAGCCGGGCCCTTTTTTGTGCCCTTAGCGGGGCTCCTGTGGCTTGTGAGGGGTATATGCCCCGCCGGGGTACCCCTACCGCTTGCCGGTTGGCTATCTGTCGCCGGTATCCCCCGCCTATGTGTGTGCCTATGTGTACGCGTACGGGTACGCATGTGTGTACGCGATCGGGTGTGCGCGCGCCCGCGCGTATGCGTGTAAATGCGCGATCTTCCAAAAAACCCCTGGAGATTTTTAGGAATGCGCGAGACTTCAAAAAACCCCTGGAGCTTTTAGTAGATAAGGATTAGAACTTAAGTAATAAAGTAAATACAGTACGCGCGACGCGCACCGAAAGACACTCCGAGACCCCTAATAAAGCGTAGCTTTATTAGATAGTAATCCGTTTTGGTCGAAAGCCGTTTGTGGTGTAAATTGGTTTTCTGTTCGGCACCAATCCCAACCACTAGGAGTCAGACATTGTACGGATACAAAGTCACTAAGACAGACCTTGCTGTCTATCTAGAACCCCTTGAGGGTTACGACCACTGTAACCACTGTGGCGAAATGGCTGAAGCCATTGAGATGATGGACGAAAACCTAGAGTGGCTCACACTCTGCCACGAATGCGCTAACACACTCATGAGAGCAGGAGGCTAAACATGGCTAAGCAATACATCACATCAGACAAGCCAAGAGCGCACAGACACGCCTCTTACGAGACAACATCCATTGTTGTCCCGCCAACCAACTACTCAGCCTCTAGCGCATTCCCCAAGGACGCAGCACCTACGGAAACGCAGGGGAAGAAACTCACCAAGCTCTCGAATAGGCGAGGCTTCACGACAATAGCCTCACCAGTAGTTACTACCCTTCCATTCTAGGGTAGTACTATATTACTATAATAGTATTATATTACTATAGTAATCTCTTATAGAGACACGGTGTTAACAAAAACTACTTAGGCTCTATTACAGGGAAGTAGTTAAGATCACCGCACCCGGTCGTGAGAAATCACCCTGATTCTCGGCACTTTCACTATGTGAAGGACTAGCCGATTTGACAGGAAACCTAGAGCTGTGGTAATGTATTTGCCACTTCGCCACCATCCCAACCACTAGGAGGCAGCATGTCAGAGACCATCGGAATCTCTATGATTCAGTTAGAAGTATCCACTATGGATATCCGGCGCTTCGAGGAGTTGTGCACCAAGTGCTTCCTCATTGCGACACAAGCAGGCACTCACCTATGCCAAGGAGGTAAGTAATGGAAACCATGTATGCAACAGATGTACAACACGCCATCGACACCGTAGCCATGCGGGAGCTATCGGTCGACCACCGACCACAGTTCACCATCGTGACCGGGCTGGTATCGGATGAGCAAACACCGTTCAGCTGGTTCGAGTCTGTCAGGTACTCAGGCTACTACTGCGACGAGGAGGATTGCCCGGATGATGAGTATACGGAGTGCGGGCTACACCCAGGCGTCGAGTACTGGCGGGATGCCATGAGAGCCGACTGGCTGGTCGATATCCGCGGTAGGGGGATGCGCCCGGTGGTGGACCCCGACCTGGTCAAGGAACAGTTAGGAATCAAATGACATGCGACAGGCTGGCTACCTGCGAGGGCGGTCCGATGTGGCTGATGCTCACGCTAGCCGGGATACTTTGGGCAACCTATTTCTACACCACAAGGAGGAAAAAATGAGTAGCGATGAACAAGGCGACCGCATCAAGGAAGCAGTGCGCGAGTACCACGAAAACCCCCAGGAGTTTTCATATCTGGACTTCGAGGAGATGTTCGAGGACCGCGACCCGTTCGAGTTTCTGTAAGGAGAAGACATGAACAGCACAACCTGGACAATTTACCGCACCGGATATGTACCCGCTAGCGACACAGCCGGGGCAAAAATCCTGGTGATGAATCTGGAAACCAACCAGGGGAGACACCAAGCATTCGACTGGGAAGTGGGAGGCGGTGAACCTCAGCACCTACACGCAGTGATGCAGGCAGCAGCGGGATCGATCGTGCGAGTGGAGCGCGGTGGAACCTGGAGCAAGGCAAACAACAAAGGCGGTGGCTACTACTACGCCGTCGAGAAGGTAGAGGAGGAAGCGTGAGCGACAGGGAGCAAGACCCAAACTACGCGGAATGGCGGGCTGAAGTAATGATTGAGGGGGACTGATGGAGAAAACATTCGACGCAATGACGGGCAAGTACAAGGAAGACGAGAGCGAGCTGGGCAAGTACTGGGATGCGCCAATGACGGAGGAAATCCGCCGGGCATTCTGGGACATCGCCAACCTATCCGACCGCGCCAACCTGAACGACCTGGTGCGGTACCACCTGGGGCTAGCACAACGCAACATCTTCCAGGCATGGCAACTACAAACACACATGAATGAACTCGGAGAGTTCGAGAAAAGGGAGGACGACTAATGGGAGACCGCAACAACATCAAGATTACCTACAGCAACGGGCAGAGCTTGTACCTGTACTCACACTGGGGTGGAAGCGAGCTGCGCGACATTGTCGTGAATGCAGTCACGACATCAAGCCGGGTGGACGATGAGAGCTACTTCGCCAGGGTTCTATTCTGCAAGATGCTGGGCGACAACCTGCAAGACTGGCGGGGAGAGACCGGGTTCGGTATCGCACCCTATGCACCCGACCAGGACGCGAATAACAAGATGGTGCACATCGACTACTCGACGGAGTACGCGACACCTCAGATTGACTACGACTACGAAGAATAGGTTTCCTGTGGTTGGGAAACACCCTGGGCATGGTGTGAAACTGCCTCACAATCTCCCGTTAGGCGGTATCCCAATCGTCGAAGCGGGTAAGCCGGGCAACTGAAATGGCTCGGGGGATAGAGCTAAGCGTGGCGCGACTTAGCCGACATAACAGCGCCACTAAACAAAAGGAGAAAACATGGATAGCAAACTACGCAAAGCACTTGACAAACTGCCAGACGCATACGCCACAGACGGGAAGCGCGGCGACATGCCGGCGGTGTATGTATTCACGCCGGATGCTGGGGCAACCTGGATTATCTGGGAGTACGACCGAGAAGAGCAGGTTGGCTACGGACTATGCGACCTGGGGCTGGGGTTCCCGGAGATTGGATATGTAAGTGTGCCAGAGCTGGAGGACCTGCGCGGGAAGCTGGGTCTGCCGGTCGAGGTGGACAGCTCAGTGAAGAGCCGGTTCGATGGATACCGCCGGGCAGGCGTGGAGGTGCCCGACTACCTGAAGGAGAAGGCATGACAGAGTGCCCCAACCACCAAGGCGCGTTTGACTGCACGCCATTCTGCAACATATGCGAAGGAGAACAAGAGTATGAAGACAGCTGAAACATGGACATGGGAAGCAGCAGAAGCTACGAAAATCTACAGGTGGGAGTACGCACCCCTCATCGGGCGCAAGATCGTCGATGTTCGGGCGATGTTCCCCGAGGAAATGGACCTGTTCGACTGGTCCGGGGAGCTTGGCGTTGTGCTGACACTGGATGACGGCACGATGTTTATCCCAATGAGAGACCCGGAGGGCAACGCACCGGGAACGATGATGGTACAAAAAGGAGGCAAGTGATGGGAACGACGGGACACCCGGTTGGGTATTACGAGGTTGACACGACCGAGAAGGTGCGGGAGTGGCTGAAGCGAACATACACCTGGGACGCTATCGAGGTGCTGGATATTGCACAGGGCACGCGATTGCGAAGTAACTGGTGGATGGCTGTCAGAGTAAAGAAGACGGGCAAGGTCCGGGCGATGTTGTCAATGACAACTAACCGAGCCAAGAGCGAGGGAATGTTTTACACCAAGGAGAACGACGAGAACGCTGGACCATACGCTACGGACATTCCTAAGCGATTGTTCAATATGCTGACGCCACTAGACGAGGACGAGACCTACGCTCAAGAGTGGCGCGAGAAGGTAACCAACGGAGTAGTGAGGGGATAGCAATGCCTAAGCGACGCAAGACCCACAAGGCACCACGCAAGTGGTGGCAGATATGGAAACCAAAGGGAAAGGGAGGGCACAGTGCCTAAATACATTATCGAACAGCAGGTGAACTACTACGCAGAAATCGAGGCTGACTCTGAGCAGGAGGCGCGTGATCTGTACCTGAAGGAGCAGGACAGCTACTACGAGAGCGTTGAGTACGAAAACATCGAAGAAGAAGAAGAGTACGAAGACGAAGACGAGGAGGATGACAATGCCTAACTGGGTATTCAATACTGTCACCGTCAAGGGTGACTTGGATGAGCTACAACGCTTTGCGGAGCAGGCTAGCAAGAAGTACACACGCAAGTATCACGAGGTCAAGCCTGACGGTATCGACTGGGTTGATGGCGAGCTGAGCCAGCCACTATCGTTCTGGAACTTCGTGCGACCCGACGAGTCCATCCTCGATGAGTATTGGGGTGACATGAGCCAAGACTTGTCTTTAGAGGAGCGACTCCAGTACAAGACCAACCATTGGTATGACTGGAACACTCGCAACTGGGGTGTCAAGTGGGATGCCAGCGATGTCTTTTTTGAGGACTGGGATGGCGAGCTTGCCTACGACTTTGAAACACCCTGGGGTTTTCCCTACGAAGCTATCGAGGCGATGGTCGCTCAGTACCCCACGCTTGAGTTCACCGTCCGGTTCCTTGAGGAGCAGGGCTGGGGTGGCGAAGCTTATGGTGTGAACGGCGAGTTCGGCACCACAGACTCGTGGGATATTCCAGAAACGCACGAGGAGCGCATGATGCACATCGGTTACTGCTGGTGTGACGAAATGCGTGACGACGAGGTGGAGTACATGTTCGACGACTGCCCGAGGAAACTGGAGTTATCTGATGCCTAGACTTACCGACGCTCAAGCTCTGGCAATGATGGACAGCGGTTTCCGCCACGGTTTCAATGGCTACCCCGTGTTGTTTGCCGACAACGGTCACGTTACTGTCGTGGAGGAAAGACGCACAGGTTTGATTGTGTGGGAGTTCCCTGGCGATGGTAGCGTCGAAAAGAGGGAATATTTGAGGGGAGATAAAGGTGCAAACATTTCTACCGGTGCCTAGCTTTAGTGGCACAGCAGAGTTGCTTGACCGTCAGCGCCTGAACAAGCAGGCGCTGGAGGCGTGGCAGATTATGATGACCAACCTAAAACTCGACCCAGAGGGCAACCACAGGGAGCCCAAGGGTTGGTATAACCACCCCGCTACGTTGATGTGGCGTGGGCATGACATGGCTTTGCTTGAGTACATCCGTGCGATGGTTTCAGAGTGGATACTGCGCGGTTACAAGTCCACCATCCTCGACAAGGCAGAAGCCACGATGGCGACTGCTATCGATCGTGGGCTGGTCGCTTACCCGCACGCTGATATGCCGAAGTGGTACAAAGTTCCACAAACGCTCAACGCGATTACTAAGAGCCACAGGTTGGCGTTGCTCAACAAGAACTACCAGTGGTACTCTCGCTGGGGATGGAAGGAAGATACCGGTGTGAAGCCGGAGTCTTACGAGTATGTATGGAGGGAAGCATGAACTACGACCTAAACATTTGGGACCAACTCGGTTACGTTACCGAGTACGAGCACGAGGGGTGGCGCATTACGGTGTATGCCATCCCCGACGATGGGGCACCTTACGGTTCAGGGGACTTCGTGTGCGACTTGGACCTGACCCTGGAGGAGTCTGAGATGCTTACGTTGGGTGTTGCTCCGGAAGCTGGTGGGCACTACGCTAATGACCCTGACTTCTGGTTAGACCTGGAGGGGTTCAAGGAGGTCTATAAGAACATTCCTACGCGGGTGCGAGCGTTCCTGCGTAGCCTGGAGAATGGAGAATGGGAAGGGGAAGGTAATGACAGAATGCTATCTGTGTGGCAAGAGTTCAGCACCAATAACGGTTGAGCGCCACGGTGAGCCGGACGAGGTGTACCAGGTGTGTACCTTGTGCGATGAGCGTGGAGTGTACTGCTTCACCTGCGATATTCCGTTAGGCGACCGCGACGACCGGTATCCGGTGGAGCTGGGTTGGGGTTTGCCTGCAACCGAGTACGACTGTGAGCGGTGCGCTGAGATGCACTTTGATAACTATCAGGAAGCGAGGGTTTTCTAATGAACTTGAGAGCTTGGGACACACACGTTTTCGTATGCCCGACATGCGACAACGCTTTGCTGTGGCAGGACTATGACAACGATATGCGCATGTGTAAGGCGTGTGCGAGTGTAGGAGTGGAAGAAGATGAATAGAAGGACTATCAATAAGGCGGTTGTTCGGGATGTTCCAATGGACACCCTGGTGAAACTGCACGACTTGTTTGACGAGCTGGCGGTTACGATCGATTGGTCGCGCGACAACGGCGAACTGATTGTGCGGGTTGGTGAAACTTTCGAGCTGGAGATGACCGCCGACCCTGACGAGCTAAAAGAGATTGCCGAGGATATGTACTGGGCTGACGATGCTCAGGCTGTGGCGGAAGGATTTTGGAGAGAATGAAAAACGCAAGATTGAGCGCGGTAAGCAAAGCTAAACAAACTTATGTTTCGATGAAGGCGACCCTGGAGCAGAGGCTTCGGGAGCAAATGTTTAGCGAGCTGTCTGCCATCCAGACACAGGTGGATATTGCTGTGCGGTACGCATACGACGCTGGGGAGAAGAAAAGTGACATCCTTCGGGCTTTGGGCACCAAGAACTACAACACGGTCAATGAGTCTTTGGAGCGCACAAGTGGTGTTGTCGAAGTGGTTGGCGACGACCCTTACGACCAGATTTTCACAATGGCTGACTCTGAGACAGTCGTGGTGTCTTACGAGAACCACGGTCCAAGCAAGTATTCTGGCGAAGCAAGCTTCACGGTGAAGCAGCTAGACGACGGCTCTTACCTGTTCTTGTCCCTCGACCCGTTGTGGAGCGAGGACTTCCGTACCAGGAACGACGTGGTGGCGGTGCTCGATGGCAAGCAGGACGGCTTCTACTATGAGGAGTTGAGCGAATGGATTTCAGCGAGGGCTTAGATTTTCTTGCCTGGGTTGCCATCCTCGCCTTTTTCATAAGAGGCTTTGTTCACTACAGTAGGATGGACAAGCAAAATAAAGCAGAGAATAGAGACTTCGGTAAAAGTAATCTGCACTTTTGGTTCGGTGTTCTTCTTATGCCTTGGGCGATTAGGCAGGCACAGAAGGAATATTACAGAAAAGGCGTCAATGAACAAGAAAACAATAGACAGAGCGCTGAATGATTATGTCCGTAAGGAAACGGAAGGGAAGTCTTTTCCGACGGGCTGGGTCATTGTCGCTTCGCTTGCTCCACCTAACGGGGACACCGGCAACGCGGACAGCTACCTAACGCTGTCGTCGGATGGTTTGCCAACACACACCATGATGGGTCTTATGGAGTTGGCTCAAGCCGATGCCAGGAACATGTCAATGCTGTCGCTACTGAGCGCATCGATCAAAAACATTTTTGGAGGGGACAATGAGGACGAGTTTAGAGAAGATAACCCCGACCTCTGAGCAGGAGGAGGCTATTGTACGAATGTGCAACGAGCCCTCCAATGCCGTTCTGAACGCATCCACAATGGGTGCTGGTAAAACGGTCAAGGCTGTTGAGGTTGTTCGTAGGCGTGGGTTTCAGACAGTTCTGGTTATAGCTCCTTTGGGAACCAGGCTGGGGTGGCAAACCACGTTCGAGCGTCAGGGTGTTGGTCTGCCGTTCAAGTGGCTGAACTCTACCAAGCAGGGCAAAGCTAATCTCAATGATTACGAGTGGGGCATTCCTGGCATTTACTTTGTTGGTACAGAATATTTTGTGCGGTTGGGCTGGGAGGGCAAGTCCCGCACAGCGTTGTGGTCCTATCCCGTTGATGCTGTTTTGTTTGACGAAGCGCATAGGTCTCAGAACCGCAAGAGCAAGACCTATAAAACCCTCAAGCAGATAAAACCAGACTTCCGTATGTCCATGTCGGGCACCCCAACTGGTAACAGTTTTGAGGGCGCTTGGGCTGTAACTAAATGGTTGTGGCCTGACACTATTGAGAACTCTTACTATGCGTGGAGGGACAAGTGGTGCGAGCTTGAGTACGACCACTTTGATCCATCGGGTCGCAGAGTTGTTGGGGAGAAAACTCCTGGAGCTTTTTTCAACTCGCTGCCTTGCTACATTCGCTTAGAGTCTGAGCTTGACGTGGACTTGGCGGAGGAGCAGGTTTTTGTTGAGCTTTCCAGTCGGGAGCGCTCTGCTTACAATAAGCTTGAAAAAGATTTAGTTTTGTGGGTTGAAGATAACCCATTGGTTATAGAGTTTCCGGTCACTCTGCGCGGGAGGCTACGTCAGGCGACGCTCGGTATGTTCTCCGTGACTGACGAGGGTGACGTTGTGTTCAAAGATGATTGCAAGTCCACGAAGATTGACGCCTTGGAGGACGTTCTAAAGAACCGCATCGATGGTGAGCCGGCTCTAATACTGACGGACTCAAGAAAGTTCGCAGACGTTTTGTGCGCACGCATCCCTGATGCCGTCCCGTGGCACGGTAACGTGTCTCAGGCGCAACGCGAGGTCCACAAGGAGCAGTTTGTTTCCGGTGAGGTAAACTACATTGTCGCGGTGATTTCTGCGATTGCGGAGGGTGTGGACGGCTTGCAACACGCTACCCGGAATATCGTGTGGGTTTCACGTTCCGATAATAGAATATTGAATGAGCAGGTGATGAAACGTGTGCATCGCCAAGGTCAGAAACACCAGGTTCGCTCCTTCGACATTGTTGCTTTGGATACTTACGACTCTGGCGTGCTGAGTGACCAGCTCTCCAAAGCGCTTGAGATGAATAGGACCCTGAAAAGTGAGCAACAGTTCATGGGAGGAAAAGAATGATAAGGCTTTGCGGAGGGACATCAAGAAGGGGTCGGGTAAGTTCCCCAGCCTGAACTATCTAAGACTGACGAAGCGTCAGCAGATGGCGAGTGTCCCGTTAGAGAACGCTCTAGATAACGAGACACCAAACTGTAAAAACAATTCGGAGGAATACATTGACTACCACGAAGATTATGAACCAACACCAGAGAGGGCTTATGAGATGTGTCGGGATTGCCCGATGCTCGTGGAGTGTGCTAGGTTTGCCAATGCCTACAGACCACCAATAGGCGTCTGGGGAGGGCAAGTATGGAGAGATGGAAAGGTGGTCGAAAGTGACTACAACAAATAGCAGGAGCAAAGCTACAACTACAGCTAAGGAGGCTAAAGTGGCGGTACCAAAAATATATAACGCAATCGCTAAAATCCAGGCGGGTGTTGGGAATATCCCCAAGACCGGCGTGGGTCCAGCATCGCAGGGTTCTTACAAGTATGTAAAGAACGATGACATCCTGGAAGCAATCAGCAAGTTGATGATTGAGAACAAGGTCATCACGAAGCCCTGCATCAAGAGCCACGATCTTGTGACTCGTGAGATTGGCGCTAACCGTTTTGTTTCGATGACGGTTGTCGAGCTTGAGGTGACTTACATCAGCCTTGAGGATGGTTCCGAGTTTGTGACCACAGTTATTGCTGAGGGTGCAGACAACGGCGACAAGGGTGGTCGTAAGGCCGTCACGCAGGCGCAGAAGATTGCCAACCTGCTGACGTTCAACATTGCGACCGGTGAGCCCGACCCCGATGGCATGGAGGTTACGGCTACGGCTTCGACCGCCACTCCGGTTCAGAAGAAGATTTCGAGCGCTGGCGCTAATGGTGCAACCAAGTTGTACAACGAAATCAAAGCGTTCTTGGGTGCCAACGAGTTGCCCGGTTCTGTCGCTAACGGTATCGGTAACCGTCTGTCCGGCGGTAACGCCGAGTGGATGAAGGACGAGAAGGTTCTTGCCGAGGTGCTGAAGGCGCTGAAGGCCGGTGAGGTCGAATAGTGGCATCCCACTACATCAAGTTCATTGCAGACGATGAGGAGACTCTACGCAACGTAGAACTCCCGTCGCCTGCGGTGAAGGAGGTTCCGGACTGGTACAAAGATGCCACCCGGTTCCGTCATTCAAACAAGGCGGGGTTTGGGGAGCAGGGTCAGGTCGAGAGCACCATGAAGGGCTGTATGCCGGTGTTCGATTCAATGACCATGGGCTACATCCAGAAGACGTGGACAGACATATTCATTGAGCGTGACGATCAAGGTGAGGTTACTTATCGTTGGTCTCGTGGTCCAGAGATTATGCGTAGTCGCCCTCAGTATCAGCACGCTACGATGCCAGCTCCTCACGGTTGTTCGAAGACTATGTTTACTTGGAATAGACCCTGGGGTGTTGTTGTGCCGAGAGGTTACAGCGTAATGTTTACGCATCCTGCGTACCGATACGACTTGCCTTTTGTTTCGGGTTCCGGTGTGATTGATGCTGACCTGTATCACTCTGCCGGAAAGAACTCTGTGCCGTTTTATTTGAAAGATGATTTTACTGGTTTGATACCAGCCGGTACGCCAATGTTCCAGGTGGTTCCCTTCAAGCGTGAATCTTGGCAAGCCACGAAGCATGGTGAAGAGTTGGCGCATCTGAAAGATAATTCAACAATGACTTTGCGTAGCAAGTTTTACGATGGCTACAAAAAGCTGTTCTGGCAGAGGAAGGTTTTCTCGTGACTGACCCAAAACTTAGAGTTCGGTCATCGGGACACGGTGGCTCGGGCTACAAGCACCCTCTAACGGGGGCGATTGTGCCCGGTGTCACTACTGTCCTGAAGAAGCTAGACAAGCCCGGGGTCTTGCAGTGGGCTGTCGATAACACTTCGGCTTACGCGGTGGCAAACATTGACAGTCTGCTGAGCAGGACCGAGGAGCAGGGTTTTGGTTTTCTCCGCTGGTATTGGAAACGCGACCCGCTCGCTTCTGACCAGGATGACATCCGTAACTACTCTGCTGGCGTGCTAAATGATGCTGCCAACCTGGGGACACTTATGCACGACTGGATTGCAGCCGAGCACGACGATCTTCCCTACCCCGATGTAAGCCTTGCGCCGGAATACTTCTGGCAGATGGTTGCGCAATGGGATGAGTGGAAGTCCCAGCACGAGATTGAGCCGTTGCTGACTGAGACTACGTTGTGGTCACACCAGTACGGTTACGCTGGCACAGCGGACGGTCTGTGGAAGATTGACGGCGTGCCAACAATGTTGGATGTGAAAACTTCCAGGAATGTTTGGGACGAGCACTTCATGCAGTTGTCCGCCTTGGGCGCTTGTGAGGTTGCGTTGGTTGAGGATGGGGACAAGTGGGTCGAAATTGACATACCCGCCTTTAGTCAGTACGCTCTGTTACACATCAGACCGGAGGACACAACGAAGCATGGCGAGTACATGGAGCCGTTCTGCCGTTTAGAGTTAGTGGACATGGAAGAGATTCCATTACACTTCGAATCCTTCCTGGGACTGCTTGCAGTCTCGGAAGCACAAAATAAGGTGCGAAAGCACAGAAAGAAATAGGAGGAATGATGAGCCAGATTAAGGCTACATTTACCGGGAACATTGTCGCCGACCCGGAGCGACGCGAAGCAGGAGGAGCACCGCTTTTGGAGTTCCCCTTGTATGTCAACCACACCAAGAAGGACCGTGACTCGGGAGAGTACGTCAAGACTGGTGACGTGTCGAAGGTCCGCGTGACCTTGTGGCGCGACCTGGCGGACACCGACATTCAGAAGGGCGACCTTGTTGAGGTTGTTGCAACTCTGATTGAGAAGGAGTTCGACAAGAAGGACGGCACGCAGGGTCGTTCTTTGCAGACCGACTACGTTGAGTCTGTTGTTGTGAAGCACCGCAAGGAAGCCCCCGTAGGAGCCTTCTAGCAGCTACCAGGGGTGCGTCTGGACAACGCGCATTGACCGCTAGCTCAATGGCAGAGCAGAGAGCTGTTAACTCTAAGGTTCCAGGTTCGAATCCTGGGCGGTCAGCGGAAAGGGGGAAAATGAAAAGAGCAGGGAACTTATACAAAGAATTGTCGGCACAGGTTGTTAAGGAGGGGCATGTGCCGTGTCAGGATGCACCAGATATTTTCTTTATAGAAAAGGGTGACCCGATCGGTCCGGACAAGATTCGGATGAGCAAGAAAGCTTGCGGGGACTGCCCCGTCAGGTTATTGTGTTTAGAGTATGCTTTGGAGGCAGGTGAAAGAGATGGAATCTGGGGCGGTCTTACAAGACACGAACGCGAAGCACTCAAGAGAAACAGGATTACAAATGCGACAGTTTATTGAGAGAGTGCTCGGGGAGAACTCGGGTAACGCTTTCATCAGTCGCGCGAGCGGTAAGACTGCGACCGGCAAGCTGAACATCAACATTCACAAAACGTTTCAGTACCCGCAACAGCTTGACCAGATGGTTGCGTATGCGGAGCAGTACGCTTCGGAGGACGTCTACCTTTCGCCGTTGCTGTACGGCGACAAGAAGAACGACAAGGGCAACATTGCTCGCACTCCGGAGAACGCGCTAACTTCGCAAACCATTTACATGGACTCTGACTTGTGCGAGCCGGAGAAGTTTCGGTTGATGCCGAGCATCCATGTTGTGACTTCGCGTGGTCGCGGTCACGACTACTGGGTTCTGGACAAGCCTGTCGATGCGAAACGTGCTGCGGAGATTGCGCACAAGATTACGACGGCGCACCGCGAGGACGGTTGCGACCCGTCGGGTTGGTCAGCGAACAAAGTGTTGCGTTTGCCCAACACGGTCAACACGGGTCACGGCTTTCCAGAGTCGGTAATTGCGGATATTTCTGATGTTTTGTACACCATTGAGGACATGGAAAGTGCTTACGAGCACATCGATGTGTACGAGCGCCCGGTCATGGGTCGCGTGGCGGATGCGGTCGAGGTTGTCATGCCTTCCGACCTGCCGGATTATACGCACTCTTTGAACAAAGTTCCAAGCAACGTTTTGGATGTCGTGCTTCAGGAGCCAGTCCTGGGTCCGGAGGGCAACCGCTCTGAGATGCGTTACCGCATCCTGTGTGAGCTTTTCCGTCTGGGCGATATTCTTACGCACGATGAGGTCTTGGCGATTGCTTGGCAAGCTCCGGCATCTCGCAAGTGGAGCGAGGAGGACCCTCGCGGCTTCAACGGTTTGCTTGCTGAGGCGAACAAGGCGTGGATGGATGTGCAGTGGGAGACTGGGATGACCCAGGAGCCACCGGAGGAGAAGTCCACGGCGAAGTCTGCCGTGTCCTTGCTGTCCGACGACGAGCGCTCCGAGTCGAACGGTTACTCGTGCTGGGTTGACCGCTATGTGTCGTGGTGTGAGAACAAGCTTCCCAAGCAGAACACACCCTATGACCGGATGAATGGTTGGTTGATCCTGTCGGCTTCTTTCTCGGACGTGGCGTTCATTCCCCGTCAGAATGGTCCAGAGGGTCTGAACTTGTACACGATGACTCTGGGTGAGACCACGACGGGTAAGTCGCAGGCGCTCAAGCTGATGCGTACTGTGCTGGATGAAATCTTCATGGATGACAAGCTTTACAACCTGGGTGGTAACGCCAGCCCGAATGCCCTGGGCGAGAAGCTCCAGGAGCGTGACGGCAAGGTTTCGCTGTTCAGCAAGGATGAGGCGCACGGGTTGTTCAAGCAGTGGGCTACGCAGGACTGGACCACCGGCATGATGGAAGACCTTGCATTGCTATACGACGGCGTGGTGCCACCGGTGTTGCGTGTCGGCAAGAAGGACATTGAGAAGGCTTCTAAGACGCACTTCTTGATGCACCTGATGGGCACGCCAGCGGAGATTACACAGTCGCTCAACCGGGACATGTTCAAGTCTGGGTTCCTTGCCCGTTTCATGTGGGGCATCGGCGAGCCGAGAACTTTGACGAAAGATGCTGTCATCGAGAAAGACTCGGATGGCACGGAAATCAAACTGGGCTTTGAGCCGATGGCTAGGCAGTGGGCTGCCGAGTTTGCTGACACAAAGCGGAAGCTTCGTGGCACCACCCCGAATGGTTACATTCCGATTCGCATCAGCAAGAAGGGTGCGGACAGGATGACCAAGGTGAAGTGGGAGCTGGTAAACCTTGTCAAAACGTCTGACCCGAACTGGGACATCATCAACCCGTCTCTGGTGCGCATGGGTACGACTATCCGTAAGTGCGCTTCGTTGCTCGCCCTGTCAGATGGGCACGATGAGGCGCAGGAGATTCACGTCATCAAGGCGATTGCTTACGCCGAGGAATGGGTGAAGAACTTGTTCATCATTGCGGAGCAGATTAGCGCTTCGGACTTTGAGCGCAACTGTGACCTGGTGGAGCAATTTGTCAAAGAGCGTGACGGTAAGGTAAAGTTAGAGTTCGTCAATCGACGGTTCAAAGCGTGGAGGGTCCGCGAGTTGGGTGAAACAATCAGCGCCCTGGTTTCACAGGGTCGCATCCGTGAGCTTTCCGGTAAAGAAGGCAAGTGGCTTGAAGTTAATAAATAGGAGGAAGAACATTAGTAAGAGAAAAGAACGTAAACTAAAAAAGGCAATCAGCCTTTTGGAGAACCGACAGTTTTGTGTAATCACTGGTGCCGGTGTTAGTACGGCGTCCGGCATTCCGGACTATCGGGGTATGGGTTCAGCGCCTAAGAAGCCGTTGAACTTCGATCCGTTTATGAAAAGTGAGGAGTACCGTAAGGACTTCTGGGCTGACGGCTACCAGGATTGGATTGATTTCTCTCCTGCGCAACCGAATGGCGCACACTTGGCTATCGCTGAGTTGCAGAACACCGGTTTTGTGAATGGTGTGATTACCCAAAACGTGGACGATTTGCACTTTGTTGACGAGCAACAGGTTGTTGCCGAGTTGCACGGAAACATGTACACGACTTCTTGTTTGTCGTGCGGTCACATTTATGCCACGTCTTACATAATCGAGAAGCTAGAGCTTGGCAACCCTAGTTTGCTTACGAACACTGTGGACCGGGAAAACTTCTGGATTCCAAACTGTGAGCAATGCACTGGCATTATCAAGCCTGACGTGGTGTTCTTTGGCGAGGGTATCCCGTCGCACGGCTACGATCTTGCGACTGAGATTGCCAAGGATGCCCAGGGTGTTGTGGTTGCTGGCACGTCAATGAACGTGATGACCCCGTACCCGTTCGTGCAGATGATGCGTCAACGCGGAAACCCGGTAATTGTTATCAATAAGGGCAAGACTATGGTTGATGATTTAGCTGATGTAAAAATCGATATGGATATTTCTGAAGCTTTTGCGACCATAAATCAGGAACTAACTAGCGTGGTGTATATATAATGGATACATGGCTGATTACAAAGTACCTGCTGGCGCGATTTCAGCAGCTAAGAGGGCTCTTAAGTGGATTTCGGAGGGCAAGGCCGGTAAGGGTTTTACGTCTGTGGGGCGTGGTCGTGCGAATCAACTTGCGAAGGGTGGGTCGGTGTCTCGCGAGACGGTGGTCAAGATGCGTGCTTACTTTGCAAGGCATATGGTTGACAAGAAAGCTGAAGGTTTCTATGCCAGCCAGGATGGCTATCCTTCGCCAGGTCGTGTCGCTTGGGATGCGTGGGGTGGCGACGCCGGGAGGTCGTGGGTAAATGGCCTCTCACTCGACGACTGAACCCCGTATTTTACCTATATACCCATCAGTGCCCACAGGAGCCGACCTGGAGCTGTTTAGGGCCGCCAAGGGTGAACTATCCTTGGATTACCTGATACAGCCCGTGAGAGCCGTACAGGGCTCGCCTTTTCGGGTAATAGCCATCAAAAAGGCACCAGACTTCATTTGTGACCACGCTTTGGTAAAAAACCCCAGCGTTGACTCAATTCGGGAAGCAATGAAGTGGGCGCTCGGCGACCACGAGGACGCGAGGGCTACAACCGTAGTAAACATGTTGGAGGGAATCTTTGGAAAGCCAATCAGAGAACTCTGAACCGCCAGTAGAAATACTCGAAGCGTGGCATGAAGTTCCACTAAGCAAACTGTCCGGTCGCACGCAGATGGGTCAGGCTGTAAAGCTGGGCTTGAAGCACGGCTGGGTGGTCAAGTGCGCCAGAACGGTGTCCCGCACGCCTGATACGTTCTACAAGAACGGAAAACCCAAACCCGGTAAAACCGAAGAGCACTTGTGGGTAGGTGGAGCCAAGCCAAACTTTGACAAACCCGATCGAGTGTTCTTGATAAACAAAATGTTTATGAAAAAAAATATGCAACATTGCAGCTTTTCGGAATTGCAGAAATTCATTCTAGAAAATTAGTTGTAGGATACTGGCATGGACATAAACTACGTTATGGCGGTAGACCCCGGCAAGGCAACCGGTGTGGCGTTTGGTCGCTTCGCTTTGGACATGCCAATGGAGATTATCTTCTCCGGCATAATCCCTGGTGGCACATACGGTTTCGCCGAATGGTTGTACAACACGCACGACGGTAAAACCATTATCGAGAACGATTGCTCGTACAACTTTCCCGAACAGTACGACGAACTCGACTACCACATGGACGTAGTGTGCGAAACGTTCAAAGCTCGCGGTGGCAACTTTGCCCCCGACCTGGAACCCGTCCGCATCGAGGGAATTATTATTGATCACTTCGGGAACATCATCAACTGGCAAAGCCCATCAGACAAGTCTTTGATTGGCGACCAGTTCTTGAAAGAAAACGACTTGTGGCAAACCGGTAGAGATGTCGGCCACACTGATGGCAGGGACGCAAACGACGCAATCATGCACGCTTTTGTTCACGCCATGAGGATTAGGCACATACCAACATTGGAAGCATACTGGAGGCAATAATGACCAATATTGAACAGAAGAACCAGGCTATTCAGGTGGTGAAGGACATACTTGAAAACCGCTTGATGGACACTCCGAGCAGGTCAACTTTGGCGGAGCACATTGTTGACGCGCTTACGGCTTATGGTTGGCGCGGTCCAAAGGAGATGCGCTGGATACAAGAGCGTGCCTGGGATCAAGCAAAAGCTAGCGGGGACCAGAACCCATATAGGGATGACTCGTGAGCGAAAAAGTAGACAAGCTTATTGACACCGCCATCGAAGAGATGCGCGACATTCTGAAAAAAGAAGCTGCACGAGATGCTCTTGTGGAGTATGATGACAAACAAGACACAGGAGAGGTGCAACATGACTAAAGTAGAACAAGCCTGGACCGACTACACGTTCGATAAAATGATGGACCCAGTATCTCGGTACACCAGCACGGAACGCGATGCGTTTGTTGCCGGATGGAAAGCTTCGCAAAAGCGGAACCACCCGGCATACAAAGAGTCAGTGTGGATTTCCGCACCGTTGCTTCCAGACGAAGACCCAGAATAAGTCGGAATAACTCCCTTTCTATTCCGACTTAGCCCCATAAGAAAACCCCCGGTTGCCCGGGGGTTTTCTGTTTAGAAATGGATCACCGGCCTTTCTGTCTATTCGGACACAGGCTTTCTGTCGTACTGAAGTACGGACGTTAGTAGTGACATGATTCCAGAGAGCGCACTCACTGAAACCACCATGACCCAATCCACTTCCAGCACACCGATAGCTGCGGTACCGATGGTAGCCAAAGCGGTCTGAGCTACTGTTTTGGCACAGCGCTCAAGGCTGTAGTTGAGGTAGTTACGGATTTTATCCATCGAGGTTATCCTCCTTGTTGTGTAATGATTTGTCTTCCCACACTGCACCAAAAATGTAGCTGGTGAGGATGAGCGTAATCAATGCTACACCACCAGTAACGAGGTCGCTAACGTCAGACATGTTGCCAATCAGCACGGCCATCGTGCTCCCGACGAGCATGATGCCGCCAATAACAAAAGACGCCAGGATATAACGGCGACGGTTTTTCCAGGATGGTTTACTCATAATATATTTAAGCCCCTTGAGGTAAGCACTTATCGCATTTCGGATCACAGTCACAGCATCCTGCTACTGACATGAGTCGCATTGCATTGCTTCCATTGGGTCGAGGGGAACGTGGTATCCGTCTACAAATTCATTTTCATTCATTACCATATTTTACCATTCCATCATGTTAGACTTGGGGCACCCAACGGGAGGACAACTGTGAAAATTTTGTTTATTGACCTGGAAACAAGCCCGATTACGGCTCACACCTGGGGTCTGTGGCAGCAGAACATTTCGATTAAACAAATAGTTGAGAGTACGGAAGTCATCTGCTTTGGCGCACGTTGGTACGGCCAGAAGAAGGTTACCTTCAAGTCTGTCCACCACCACGGCAAGAAGGAAATGCTGAAGGAGCTGCACGCT
>CAKZKU010000277.1 GCA_937124545.1 uncultured Microbacteriaceae bacterium
GAACTAATCGCCCCAAACGCTTGACCCAGGGGCATGATCATCATGAACAGAAACAGAATAAAGGCCACAAGATCAGCAATAGGCAGGGCTCCGCTGGCGACACGGAAGCCGCCTACGCCGAGCACCACCAGGAACGCGATTTGGAGGGCAATTCCCGACAGCGGCACAACTAAGGCGGAGATTTTGGCTACCGCTAGCCCCAGGCGCCAGGCTCCCTCGGCGTCAGAAGTGACGCTGTCAATCTCTCGCTGGGTCGCGTTTGCTGCGCGGACCGTTCGGACTGAGCTAATCGCGCGTTCGACGCTGGAGGCCAAATCACCTACCTTGTCTTGCGCTTTGCGGCTGGCCACCCGGATACGTCGTGACAGCGTGACCACTGCCGTTACCGCGACGCTCACGACAAGAGCCGTGAGGAGAAAAAGGATGGGGTCGAGATACAGCATGGCGATCACGGCGCCGACAAATGTCAGCGAGCCCCCCACTGCTTCGACGAGCCCTTGGGTGAGGACCGCGCGCAGCAACGTGGTGTCGCTGCCTACTCGAGAAACTAGGTCACCTGTTCTGCGCTGATCAAACTCGGCGACAGGAAGATTTAGCATCTTCGCCACGAGTGCTTTGCGGCTGGAGAGTACAACTCCTTCTCCCGTTCGCTGAAGAAGGTAGTGACGAAAACCGGACAGAATGGCGGTCATCACGACCAAGCCGACAAGAACCCACACCAAAATTCCGAGCGGTTCCGCTTCCCCTACCAGTGTGATGACCTCACCGACGACGAGCGGCTGCGCGAGGCTGGTGATGGCGCCAGCAACGCTCAGTGCGATCACGATGGAGAGCACCCGTTTGTGCTCCAGGAGGAACGGGAAAAGTTGCCGGAAGGTCGCCCGGGGCGAACCGTCATCGCTATCGCGGTAGTTCATGCCGCGGCGGCGTGATCCAAAACCCATGCTCATGCGGTGACTCTCTTCATTTAGGGACTCTTAGAGTGTGCCCTAGTCGCGCTAAGACCTCCCTGATGTTCGCTCGCCGATAAACTCGCATAATGCCCGATCTGCCGACCTCGTTTCGCGCACCGCGTCGTTCCCGAGTGGCAGGTGCGCGTCGATTTCTGGCGATGAAGTGGGGGCATTTCATCCGCGGCAGCGCTGAACCGGCGCCGGTTGGACGTCCGGACTATTACCGCCGCGAGCTTGCTGATTCCTTATTTGTGCGCTCCGCTGATGCCCTGCCGGTCAAGAGTTTTGTGCCAGAAGACCACACAGAGCCTTCTGCGGTAGCAACCGCCGAGGCATGTCATCGCCGATACGGGGTTTACCCGCTGAATTTTTCCTTTCCCCGGCCCAAATTGATGCCGAGGATAAAGGGGTCGCGACCACATTTCTTATCCAGCACCATTCCCGGTGAACCCTTCTCTTTTGACACGTGGGATGCGTATCTGGAGGAATACCGGAGCTCGTATTTTGCCTTGTCCACCAAAAAGGGAGGGTGGGACACGTTTCGGCATCTTGAAGTGCTCTTTTCTGGCGCCATCCCGCTTCTTCCCCGCTTGAGCGCAGCAAATCCCTACTCTCTTGCGCACTTCCCCAAGCGCGCCTTGATTTCTGTGATGCAGACCCTGGAGCGCGAGGGGCCTGCGCTACCGGATGAACACACGCGCCAGTTTTTTCGAGAGTATGCGACCAAGAGGCTCTCCTCTCGCGCAATGGCGGAGAATCTCGCCACGATGTCCGGGATATCGGGCTCACGCGTGTTGTATCTCGACCAGGGGTTGGCAACACGAACCGACTACCTGAGCGCCTTTACGCTGATCGGACTCTCGGAGCTCAGCGGGCTGACCGTGATTCCTGCTTACCAGCCGGACTATCTCTATGAGGACTACACCGGGGATACTCGCCGGCTTTATGGCCGTGGTTTTGGGTACACCACTGTGTTGCCGACAGCGGCTAAGAGCACCGAAAGTCTTGACCGTGCGGATGCGCGAACAGCCGCCGGCACAAGAGATCTAGTGGCGCTTGCGGACAGTTGTGAATCCATCGTGGTGGGCAACTATGACGGCAACCGCGAGCTAGTGGAGGAGCTAGTTCAGGCTGGCATCCCTGCACAACGTTTCGTGTGCATTGTTGGCTCTGATCTCGTACCCGATCGTGCCCTATTTCGCGCGATGGCCGGCAGCGAGATGACCTTTTTCGTGCGGGAGTTCCCGGGAGCCTAAAGCTCGCGCAGAACCAGGGCCGTCTGAAGGGCGGCTTCGGCGGCCTCGGCACCCTTGTCCTCTTGTGACCCAGGTAACCCAGCTCGGTCGAGGCCTTGCTGTTCATCATCGAGGGTGAGCACCCCAAACCCCACGGGTTTGCCGGTGCGAAGAGCAACGTCGGTGAGGCCTTGGGTCGCAGCGGAGGAAACATACTCAAAATGAGGTGTTCCGCCCCGAATAATCACCCCGAGGGCAACGACGGCGTCAGCTCCGGCAGTCAGTGCGGCCTCGGCCACCACCGGCAGTTCAAAAGAACCGGGCACTCGCACAATCGTGGTGATCGCTCCGGCTTCGTCGAGAACCCGGATGGCCCCGGCAATCAAGGCTTCGGAAATTTGCTCGTGCCAGAGTCCTGCCACCACGGTGACCGCGAGACCCTGTGCCTTGCTGATGTTGAGAGACGGTGCGCCGTGGCCACTCATCGCTGGTCCTCCTCGCTCGGCAGTGTGATGACACCGGTGTTAAGTTCACCGGGAAGATGGTGTCCCATGCGGTCACGCTTTGCTTCGAGATAGGCCGTGTTGACTTCGCCAACACCGACGACCAGCGGCGCTAGTTCACTCACCGTTATTGAGTGTTCTTCCAGCTGGCGCCGTTTCTCGGGGTTGTTGCTGAGAAGGCGCACACTACTGATGCCCATATCGGCAAGAATCGCCGCTGCCGCACCGTAGTCCCTGGCATCGGCGGGAAGCCCGAGAGCAAGATTTGCATCGAGGGTGTCTAACCCCGCTTCTTGCATTCGGTAAGCCCGAAGTTTGTTCACAAGCCCGATGCCGCGTCCTTCGTGACCGCGTAGGTAGACCACCACGCCGCCCTCTTCATCAATCCGTTTCATCGCGGCGTCTAGTTGAGGCCCACATTCACATTTGAGCGAGCCCATGGCTTCGCCAGTGAGGCACTCGGAGTGCAAGCGCACCAACATTCCGTCATGAGGCTTACCCGACACAATCGCGATGTGATCGGCACCGGTTGCCCGGTCGCGGTAAGCGCGGAGGTCAAAAACGCCGTGCTCGGTGGGGACCCGGGTCTCTACCTCAAAGATGACGCGCTGGTCTGCCAGTGGCGCACTTCGGGGACCCCACGGTGGGGCCGGGGTGTTATCGGCGTTGAGCTCGGTGATGAGCTGGGCGATCGTCACGACCGGAACGTTGTGCGTTGTGCCCATCTCCAGGAGGGCAGGAAGTCGAAGTAACTCTCCATCATCGCCGACAACTTCACCAATAACCGCGACTGGCTCTAAACCGGCGAGCTGCATCAACTCCACAGCGGCTTCCGTGTGCCCGGCGCGCTCTCTCACACCGCCGGGGGCGGCTGTCAGAGGAATGATGTGCCCAGGCCGAATCAGTGATGCGGGGGACGAGGTGGGGTCAGCTAGCGCGCGGAGCGTGCGGGTCCTATCCGATGCGCTGATGCCGGTCGTGATTCCTGTCGAGGCATCCACGCTTACCGTATAGGCGGTCTTTCGAGGGTCCTCATTTGTGCTGACCATGGGGGGAAGCTCCAGCGCGGTGGCGCGCTCAGCGGGCAGCGGAGCACACAGGTATCCGGAGGTGTGGCGAATGGTCCATCCAACCCACTGGGGTGTTGCCAGCTGAGCGCTCAGCACGATGTCGCCTTCGTTCTCCCGCGCTTCATCGTCGACCACGATGATCGGCCGCCCCTCGCGCAGGTGCTCTAAGGCTTCCTGGATCGTGCCAATACTCATCCGCTCGCTCCTGCGGGCTCGAATTCGCGCAACCGCAAGATGTGTCGCGCAATCATGTCGGTCTCGACGTTCATCCGGTCGCCGGGCGTGAGCGCACCGAGGGTTGTGGCCGAAAGGGTTTCGGGAATCAACGACACCTCAGCCCAGTCCATGCCGAGGGCAGAAACAGTGAGGGACACACCCTCCAGCGTAAGGGACCCCTTGTGCGCCACCAACGGCGCAATTTCGGGGGTCAAACTAAACCGGACAACACTCCACCGCTCACCGGGCGCAACGGACAACACTTCCACCGTTGCATCAACATGACCCTGGACAATGTGTCCGCCGAGTCGGTCTCCTACCTGGGCTGCGCGCTCCAGGTTGGCGGCTACCCCCGCAGCCCACTGCCCCGCGGTCGAGTGATCGAGCGTTTCTTTCATGACCTCGGCAACAAAGTAGTCCGGTCCGAACTCAACAGCAGTCAGGCAGACTCCGTTCACGGAAATCGAGTCGCCGTGGTGGATATCTGCGACCACGGTGGTCGCCGCAACTGTGACGAGTGCGCCGTCTCCCTTAGGGGTGATAGCGGTTATGGTTCCGACTTCTTCAATCAAACCGGTGAACATGGTTATTCGGTGTCCTTTCGGGGTCGTGCCACAACAAAAATGTCGGATTCGAGGCGCTCAAGAGAGTGGATATCCAGCTCAAGAGCTTCAGACATGCTCCCGATTCCCAGCTCTCCGACCGCGAGCTTGGGGCCGCCGAGCAGCAGCGGGCCGATGGAGATGTGCACCTCGTCGCACAGTCCTTCGCTCAGGAACGCACTTGCCAGAGTGGGTCCACCCTCCACATACAGGCTGGTGATGTCTCGCTCAAAGAGCACATCCATGAGGCCGGGAAGGTCCCTACTTGTGTAGTGCGTTAACCCTGCGGGGTGATTCATAAGGTTGAATCCGGACGGGATGTCAGCCGATCCCACGACCACAGCGTGTGGTTGATGGTCCATCAAAGACCCGTCGGGATGGCGCGCGGTCAAAGTTGGGTTATCCACCAGCATGGTTTGGGACCCCACGGCGATGGCGCCGTGACGGGCGCGGTCACGATGAACCTGGGCGCGGGTTGTGGGGGAGGTGATCCACTGGCTTGTCCCATCGGCTGCGGCAGCACGGCCATCCAGCGACATTGCCCACTTGATGGTGACCCACGGGCGTCCTGTTCGCTGTGCGAATAGCCACTTCTCAATCAGGGCAGTGCCTTCAGTCTCATCAAATCCACCGTGGACGTCCACCCCAGCGTCTAGGAGCACGGTGCTGCCACCACCAGACTCGCGACCGGGGTCATAAGACGAAAAGACGACGTGCGAAACCCCCGAATCCACCAATGCGTTCGCACAGGGAGGGGTTTTGCCGGTGTGCGAGCAAGGCTCCAAGGTGACAACAGCGGTGAGGCCTCGTGCTGATTGGCCAGCGTCATGGAGTTTTTGGAGAGCCACAGCTTCTGCGTGGGGAGTACCAGAGCCGTTATGCCAGCCTTCGGCCGCCTGGGTGCCGTTGGCATCGAGGAGGACGCAGCCCACTTGGGGATTTGCTCCGCCGGGAGGCCCGTTGAGCGCGAGTACCCGAGCACGCTCCATCGCCTCGGCGATAGCGGTGTCTGGCGGGAGGGTCATCGGGTGCTTCCTGTTTTAGGGCACTCCGGGGACAACCGCACAGCCACTGCATAGCAGTGGCGCCACGTCTCCTATCATCCGGACTTTTACCGTCGGTTGGGGAATTTCACCCCATCAACCGCCAACAAATCTCTTTGCAGTCGGGTCGCGGACTTTCACCGCCGGTTCAGATTTTCACTGACCCCGGAGAACGTTACTAGGCTTCACTATACGGTCAATAGCTAAAAAGACCACTGTGAATCCGGCGAAGGAGCCCTGCGATGAGTCGATACATGATGGCTCTCGACCAGGGAACAACAAGCACGCGAACCATCATTTTTGACCACTCAGGGTCAATCGTGTCGCAGAGTCAGCGCGAACATGCGCAAATTTTCCCGAACGCCGGTTGGGTAGAGCACGACCCCAAAGAAATTTGGGACAACACCCGCGAGGTCATGGGAGAAGCCCTGTCGCGCGCGACACTGACGAGGCATGACGTCGCAGGGGTGGGAATTACGAACCAGCGCGAAACCGCGATTGTGTGGGACAAGAACACCGGTAAGCCTGTCTACAACGCAATTGTCTGGCAAGACACCAGGACTCAGAACATCGTTGATGGAATGGAGGAACGTCACGGCAGCGACATGTTCAGGGCAAAAACTGGACTCCCCCTGGCCACCTATTTTTCTGCGAGCAAAATCGTATGGATTTTGGACAACGTCGAGGGGGCAAGGAAAGCAGCTGAGGCTGGCGACCTGCTCTTTGGCACTCCCGACACCTGGCTGCTGTGGAATCTGACTGGTGGGCCTGAGGGCGGAGTCCACGCCACGGATGTCACCAACGCGAGCCGGACGCTGTTGATGGATATCGAGACCTGTCAGTGGGACGACGGGCTTTTGGAGGCCTGGGGGATTCCCTCTTCTCTGCTTCCCGAGATTCGATCGTCATCGGAAGTCTTTGGTTACGCCCATCACTCCAGTTTGATGCGCGAAGCCCCCATCTGCGGAATTCTTGGTGATCAGCAAGCGGCAACATTTGGTCAAGCGGCCTTCAACCAAGGCGAATCAAAAAACACTTACGGCACCGGAAATTTCCTCATCGTGAATACCGGCACCGATCTCGTTCAATCGAAACACGGGTTATTGACGACCATCGCCTACCAATTGGGCGATGACGCTCCGCGGTATGCGCTGGAGGGTTCCATCGCCGTCACTGGCTCACTGATCCAGTGGCTTCGCGACAACCTGGGCATGATCTCCAGCGCCCAGGAGGTAGAGGCGCTCGCCGCCAGCGTCCCGGACAACGGCGGTTGCTATGTGGTGCCCGCTTTCAGTGGGCTTTTCGCCCCTTATTGGCGCTCCGACGCTCGCGGTGTCATCGTCGGCTTGACGAGGTTCATCACCAAGGCTCACATTGCTCGGGCGGCATTGGAGGCGACCGCTTTTCAAACCCGGGAAGTGTTGGATGCGGTGAATGCTGACACCGGGGTTGCCGTCAGCGAACTGAAGGTCGATGGCGGCATGGTTCACAATGCGCTGTTGATGCAGTTCCAAGCGGATATTCTCGGCATCCCTGTGGTGCGCCCGCTCATTGCGGAGACCACGGCGCTCGGGGCGGCGTATGCGGCGGGGCTAGCCGTGGGCTTCTGGTCTGACCTCAGCGAACTGCGGGCAAATTGGGGTGAAGCCAAGCGTTATGAGCCAGCAATGACGGACACGGAGAGAGACCAGGCGTTGGTCCAGTGGAAGAAAGCCGTGGAGCGGACGTTCGACTGGGTCTAGGAGCGACCCATGCCCCGGTAGACAAAGCCCGCTTGTTTCCATTCGCCTGCCGGAAGACAATTTCTGCCATCAACCACCAAGGGGTTGTTAACGAGATTCGCAACAACCGAGGCATCTGTGGTGCGAAAGTGCTGCCATTCAGTGGCCACCACGATTGCATCGGCACCTCGAGCGGCACTTAGATGGTCGACTTCGAGGGTGACGGAGTCTTCGAGACCGGCTGACTGGATTCGACGGGTTGCAGGTCCTGTGGCTTCGGGATCGCTCCCGGTCACGTGAGCTCCCGCGCGAGCCAATGATTCGACGATGTCGAGAGCGGGGGAGTCCCTAATGTCATCCGAGTCGGGCTTGAAGGCAAGCCCCCACACGGCAATCTTTTTCCCCGTGAGATCTCCCAGCTCAGCAGACAAAATCTCTTGCACTCGCCGACGCCTGCGCAGGTTGATGTCGTCAACATCTTTGAGGAACGACAGTGCCTCACCCACACCGAGCTCGGTGGCACGAGCGGCAAAACCACGGATGTCCTTGGGAAGACAGCCGCCCCCAAAGCCAATGCCGGCATTGAGGAATCGACGGCCAATGCGGTCATCGTGTCCGATGGCATCCGCGAGTTGGGTCACATTGGCTCCGGTCACATCGGCAATCTCTGCCATCGCGTTGATGAACGAAATCTTGGTGGCAAGAAAAGAGTTCGCCGCCACTTTTACCAACTCGGCAGTTGCAAAATTCATCACGAGCCGAGGAGTGTCCTTGGCGAGGATGGCCGCATAAACCTCGTCGAGGATTGCAGTGTCATTCACGCCGGCGTCGTCATCGGTTACTCCGTACACCAGTCGGTCGGGCGACAGAGTGTCTTCGACAGCGAATCCTTCGCGGAGAAACTCGGGATTCCACATGAGGTGGGCTCCCGTGGGTTCCACCATTGTGAGTAAACGCTCGGCTGTTCCCACCGGAACAGTTGATTTTCCAACGACAAGATCACCGGGACTGAGGTGGGGGAGGAGGTCCGATACGGCCTGGTTGACATAGGTCATATCGACCGAGCCATCGCTGGATTGAGGGGTTCCTACGGCAAGAAAGTGAACGCGAGAACCGTTCGCTGCAGACATGTCGGTGGAAAAGGCCAATTTCTGCTGGTTGGCCACCAACAAATCGTTGAAACCTGGCTCATGGAAGGGTGCCACACCCCGAGAGAGCGACGCTATGCGCTCGGGATCCACGTCGATTCCTGTGACGTCGTGCCCCAGCTCCGCCATGGACGCTGCGTGGACTGCGCCGAGATAGCCGCAGCCAATGACCGAAAGTTTCACCCAATAACTCTAGACGCTAGGCCAGGCGTGGCAGGAGGCCCAGCGCCTCGTGGGCTCTCCCCAAGGTCGCTTCAGCAGTTTCTGCTGCCTTCTCGGCGCCCAGCGCCAGTAGGCGATCAAGCTCGGCGGGGTCTGCCAACAGCTCATGGGTTCTCTCCCGGATGGGAGTGACGGTTGCCACCACAGCTTCTGCCACCTCGCTTTTGAGGGCTCCGTAACCGCCGCCGGAGAGGCTTTCTGCGAGGTCGTGAACGGAAGTGCCGGTGGCCAGGGAGAGCAAGCTCAACAGGTTCGATACGCCCGGTTTGTTTTCGGGGTCAAACACGATGGCGTTGTCCGTATCGGTGACCGCAGACTTGATTTTCTTGCTGAGCACGCCGGGTTCATCCAGTAGCCACAGGATGCCTGCCGGTGACTCCCCGGATTTCGACATTTTTGCCGTGGGGTTCTGCAGGTCATAAATCTTCGCTGCCCCCTTCATCACGGTGACCTCGGGAACCGTGAACACCGGACCGTAGCGTTGGTTGAATCGCATCGCCAGGTCCCGAGTCAGCTCGATGTGCTGGCGCTGGTCCTCACCCACGGGAACAACGTTGGCATCGTGGGCAAGAATGTCCGCTGCCTGGAGCACGGGGTAGGTGAAGAGGCCGACTGTGGCGTTATCGGAGCCCTGCTTCTGAGTTTTGTCTTTGAACTGGGTCATCCGACTTGCTTCGCCAAATGCAGTGACCGTATTCAACAACCAGGCGAGCTCGCTATGAGCGGGTACGTGGGACTGAACAAACAGGGTGGATTTCTGCGGGTCGATACCGCTGGCGATGTACTGGGCCGCAGTCTTCCGAGTGTTTTCGGCCAGCTTCTTGGGATCCTGGGGGACCGTGAGGGCGTGGAGATCCACCACACAGAAGACAGCGTCGTGGGTTTCTTGCATTGTGATCCACTGCAGAAGCGCACCCGCATAGTTACCAAAGTGGAGCGAGTCCGCAGAGGGCTGCATGCCAGAAAACAGCCGGGGGGTGGTCATGACTAGTTAGCGTAACGGTTTAGATGTCGTAGTCCGCGACGACCGGCGCGTGATCTGACCAGCGTGTGTCATAGGTGGGCGCGCGGTCAATCACGTAATTCGATGCCTGCGGTGCCAGAGCGGAGTTTGCCAGGTGGTAATCAATCCGCCACCCGGTGTCGTTGTCGAACGCTTTGCCTCGCCAACTCCACCAGCTGTAGGGGCCTTCGACTTCTCCGTGCGTTTTGCGTCCAATGTCGACAAAGCGGCCCTTGCTGCCGGTGTTGTAGCTGGGGTCATCTTCTGCTCCCATCCACGTGTCAAAATAGGCTCGCTCTTCGGGGAGGAAGCCCGAGTTTTTACGGTTTCCCTTCCAGTTGCGGATGTCCAACGTGCGGTGCCCAACATTTAGGTCGCCGACGACGAGGACCGGGTTTTCTGATGAACCAAGCTTTTTCATCCGCTTGGTCATCAGTTCAAGGAACTCGTATTTGGCGTCCTGTTTTGGGGTGCCTACCTCGCCGGAGTGCACGTAACAGCTCACCACCGTCAGGGTGTTGCCCTGGGGTGTCTGAATGTCTGTC
>CAKZKU010000278.1 GCA_937124545.1 uncultured Microbacteriaceae bacterium
GTGATACGGACCATCGGCTCTCAACGGGCCCGCAAACGCTGCTGAAGTATCGGGAAAATACCCCTTATCAATCAGGATTTGCGCAATATGCGGTCTTCCCGCGGTTGCCCCCGGGGGAATCGTTTCGGCAACTTCGTCCCACGTGATGTCGAAGTCGGCCTGGAGCTTCTCGACCATGAGCTGAAGACGGTGGTCTCTGTGCGAGCGAATCTTGTCGGTTTCTGCGCGCAGTGCGGCATTAGCGGGGTTAGGCAAATATCCCAACAGGTGAACACTGCGCGGCGGGGTTCCCGCCTCGCGATCGATGACCTGGGCGCTGAGCTCAATGGCGGGAATCACCGTCATTCCCGAACCCGACACCGCTGTGGCTGCTTCGTCCCAGCCGCTCAGGGTGTCGTGGTCACTCAGGCCCACAACATCCAGGCCCGCCGCCAAAGCCTGCTCGACCAACCGCGTCGGGGTGTCCGCCCCATCCGAGCAGGTGGTGTGGGCGTGGAGGTCTATTCGCAATGGCACTCCCCCATGCTAGGTGGCACACTGAAGACATGGCGAAAGACCCTCCTGAGCAGCAGCCCAGCAACCGGTCTGCGCCGATCTCGGAAGCATTTCGCACGTTTATTCAGAGTGGTTGGTCACCATCCCATCCAACCCCCGCCGCACGCCTCCCTATCGCCGATTATGCGGCCACTCGGCGCGACGCTGTGAGCGAGAGCTTCCCCGGCATCACCCTGGTGATACCCGCGGGTTCCCCCAAACAACGCTCCAATGACACCGACTACCCCTACCGACCGCACAGTGCGTTCAGCTACTTCACCGGGTGGGGTCACGACACCACAGCCGGCAGCGTGCTGCAGGGGCGCTGGAGGGGTGACCACCACGAGTGGACCCTGTTTGCGCGAGGTCCTGCCCCCCGCACCAGCGATGAGTTTTATGCCAATGCCGCCATAGGCGAGTTTTGGACAGGCCGACGCCGATCCCTTGACGAGGTTGCCACCCGGTTTGGCATCGCCACCGCAGAGCGGGAGACCTTTGTTTTCCCCGACAGTGAATCCTCCCCGATCGCACTGGTGTGGGAAGCGGACCCGGCCCTCAGCGGTGAGCTGGAAACTCTTCGCGGCAGCGAGGGCCCCCAATCGGATGATGACGATCTCGAGCGGGTCGCAAGCGAAATGCGGTTAGTGAAAGACGACTGTGAAATAGCGGAGCTTCGCGAGGCGGTGGCTTCCACCCACCGAGGTTTCACCGACATCATCGAGGCACTCCCCGGCGCGATTGGTCATGAGCGCGGTGAACGCGTGATTGAGGGAGCTTTTCACCAACGGGCTCGAATCGAAGGGAACGCGGTGGGGTATGACTCCATCGTGGCTGCTGGTTCCCACGCGTGCATTTTGCACTGGGTGGATAACGATGGCCCCATCCGGGATGGCGATTTGCTACTGGTGGACGCGGGAGTGGAGCGTGAATCTCTCTACACCGCCGATATCACCCGCACGCTCCCCGTTAATGGTCGCTTCACCCAGCAGCAACGCCTGGTCTATGAGGCGGTGCTGGAGGCTGCTGACGCCGCGTTTGACGCGGTGAAGCCGGGAGTGCCGTTTCATACGGTGCACGACACGGCCATGGCGGTGATCGCCCGACACGTGAGCGAGTGGGGTTTTCTCCCGGTCTCGCTCGAGGAGACCCTCGAGAAAACGAGCCAACTTCACCGCCGATACATGATTCATGGGACCAGCCATCACCTGGGGCTCGATGTTCACGATTGCGCGCACGCGCGTCGAGAGCGCTACCTGTTGGGAACGATTGAGCCGGGAATGGTGTTCACGATCGAGCCAGGCCTCTACTTCCAACCCGACGACGAGACCGTGCCCGCCGAATGGCGGGGTATCGGTGTTCGGATCGAAGACGACATCCTGGTCACCCGTGACGGGGCAGAGAACCTCTCCGCTGGCATCCCCCGCACACCCGATGAGGTGGAAACCTGGATGGCTCGCTGAGCCCCGGTACACTTTTACCGCCAGCGGGAGTGGTGAAATTGGTATACACGCAGGATTTAGGTTCCTGTGCCTTCGGGCGTGAGGGTTCAAGTCCCTTCTCCCGCACAAACTGTGCGACCGCGGTGTGAGCTAGAGCGCGAAGAGCACCAGCGAGGCCGCCATCACCGCCATCCCAACAATCACGCCATAAATAGCAAGCTGACCGCTGCCGTATTGACGGGCAGCGGGCAACAAACTGTCAATCGAGATGTAGACCATCACTCCCGCCACAACGGAAAAGACAATTCCTAAGATGGTGTCCGTCATGAAGGGTCGCAACACCAGGTATCCCAGCAGGGCTCCTAGGGGTTCCGCAAGACCGGAGATTGCCCCGAAGAGAAACGCTTTTGCTCGCGACTTTGTCGCGTAATAGAGCGGCACGGCGACCGCGATGCCTTCGGGAATATTGTGAATACCAATAGCCGTTCCCACCGCAAGTCCCACCTCGGGGTCCTCGAGAGTGAGGAAAAAGGTCGCCATTCCCTCGGGAAAGTTATGCAACGTGATCGCTAGCGCAACCCCAATCCCCGCGCGCAACAGGGTCTTATCCATCTTTGTCACTTGAGTTGGATCTTCCAGCGAGACCGAGGGATGTTGCTCATCGAGAGAGGGGTGTTCAAGCTCCGGTATCACCCGGTACAACAGCGCCATCCCCAACAGTCCCCCAAGAAAGCCGGTGGCCATGACGGCGGGCGCTAAGCCCTCCCCGACGTCGGGAACCAAAAAATCCACAGATTTGGGAATGATCTCGACAAACGAGACGTAGATCATGACACCGGCGGAAAACCCCAACGAAACAGCGAGGAATTTGCGGTTGGTGTGCGAGGCAAACAAGCCCAGTGCGGCACCCAGAAGTGTGGCTAGCCCTGCACCAATCGTTACGAGAAAGGCAAAAAGCACGGCATACTCACTCACTCGCTAAAGCTATCAGCCACGCTGTCCCCAGTTCCTGACCCTGCCCGCGAATCACCGCACACATCTTTTCGTGACTTGGCACCGGGGCCTACCGGCACCCTGGCGTGATGTGGTTGGTGCTCGCACTCGTTCTCGTCTCGGTCATCCCACCTCCACCGACAGCGCAATGGCATTGGCCCACCACGGGTACCCACCAAGTTTTCCGAGACTTCCGCGCCCCGCTCACTCCCTGGGGTGCAGGGCATCGCGGTCTTGACCTGGCAGCCAGTTCAGATGCTGTGGTCGCACCGACCTCGGGCACGGTCAGCTTCAGCGGCTGGGTGGTAAACAGACCGGTCGTCACGATCACCACCGATCGTGGACACCGGGTCAGCTTGGAACCCGTCAGCACTGACCGGGAACCAGGCTCACGCGTGGAAGCCGGGGAGCCGCTCGGCCTTCTGCACACCGGTCACTGTGCAAGCCTCTGCGTTCATATCGGGCTTCGCATTGGTGAGCACTACCGATCCCCCAAGCGTGAGCTGGGAATCCTGGAGCGCGCTGTCCTCCTGCCCTGGTGAGGCTAAGCGCGGGGATGGGCGGTGTCGTAGGCGCCCTTCAGGCGCTCTAGGGACACATGCGTATAAATCTGGGTCGTCCCGAGAGAGGCGTGTCCCAGCAGTTCCTGAACACTGCGCAGGTCAGCCCCACCATCCAAAAGATGGGTGGCCGCGGTGTGCCGCAGCGTGTGTGGGCCGAGTGGACCATCACCACCAAGGTCGGCCAGCAAGCGGGCCACCACGGAATACACGGTGCGTGAGCCGACCCGTTGCCCCCGGGTCGAGAGGAAAAAGACGTCCCCCGAGCGGTCAGTGGCAAGTTTCGGGCGACCTTTCTCGAGATAGTCACTGAGCGCGCGAGCCGCCGGAGCACCCAAAGGGATTACCCGCTCTTTGTCGCCTTTTCCGACCACCGTCACACTCAGGGCGGAGAGGTCCACCCTTCTCAACGAGAGACTGGTGAGCTCGCTCACCCGCATGGCCGTTGCGTAAAGAAGCTCCAGCATCGCGGAATCTCGCAGCGCAATGGGATCTCCGGTAGCAGCACCACTGGCGAGACCCGCCAAAATATCCTCCATATGGCTGCGCGACAGCACACGGGGAAGTGTCTGTTGGGCTTTTGGTGTCCTGATCCGAACCCCCACATCCCCCTCGGTGTAGCCGTTGACTCCCAGCCAGTGGGTAAAACCTTTCAGCGAAGACACTTTGCGTCGCAATGACGTTGCGGCAAGCCCCTCTTCCGCCAGCGCCCACACCCAGGAGCGACACACCTCGGTGTCGAGCTCTCCCGTGTCATCGACCCGCTGGGTGCCGGCATAGGCGACAAACTGCTCTAAATCGCCAATATAAGCCTTCAGAGAGTTCTGCGAGAGAACGCGCTCCGCTGCGCGTTCCTCGCCATAGAGGCGCATCACGGCCACCAGATTCGCCATCAGGATCCGCTGTGCGCCTGATCGTCAGCACGGTTGAAGTCCGAGTCCTTTTTGGAGAACATCGCCCGGCGTTCCTGGGGGCTCATCGCCTCGATGGTGGCGAGATACCCGGCGTCGTAGGACATAATCTCCGCTACATCGTCGAGGGGAACCTCCGAGAACACCACCTGTTCGGGATACACGTGCACAAGGGACGCTGCGCTCCCGGTGGTCTTTGCCGACAGCAGGGTGGTTTTGGGCCCGACGAGGTCAATGTTGTAGCAGGCTGCAGCCGCGACCGACACGGGAACCCCAGAGAAGGTGGAGAAAGTTGAATAGTGCAGGTGCCCCGCCAGTATTCCCCGAACATCGCTTCCCGTAATCACCCCGGCAAGCCCTGCTTGATCCTCCAGTTCAATAAGACCCATCAATTCGATCGGCGTGGGAATGGGCGGATGATGCATCGCCAAGAGCGTCCCGTGGGGCGCCGGCGTGGCAAGCTCTGCGCGCAACCACTCCTTTTGAGCCGGAGTGAGTTCGCCGTGGTGATACCCGGGAACCGAGGTGTCCAAGGCAATAACCCGAAGTCCCGCCAGGTCATAGACGGCGTCCTGAGGCTGTTGGGTGGGGGATGTGTCCATGAGGATCTGCGAATATGCTTCGCGGTCATCGTGGTTACCCATCACCCAGATCAGTTCCGCACCGAGTGTCGCAGCCCACGGCCCCACCAACCCGCGCAACTCTCGGTACGCGTCTTCTTCGCCCCGGTCGGCAAGATCACCTGTGAAGACCAGAGCGTCAATCGAAGTCCCGGACTCCGCAAGTCGCTCCAGTAATAGCTGCAGAGGGGGTCGCGCATCAATCACCCCAAATAGCTTCTCCCCCTGTGCGAGCAGATGCGTGTCACTGATGTGAACGATCACGCGCTCTGCTGCCGGATGCTGGCTAAAGGAGGTCATGCCCCCGAGTTTATGCGCGAACCCCGGAACCCAGCGGGAGAACAAGCCCGGCATCGGCGGGCTCAGTAAGAATGCGAGCACCGAGATCTTTTGCCAGACGGAAACACCCGCGACTAGCTTTGTCATCCCAACGCCCGGGGACCACCGCCACCTCTCGGCCGAGGTTAGCCGCATGATGGGCGGTGTTAATAGCGCCCGAGCGATACGCGGCCTCCACCACGATGACCCCGTGCGAGAGGGCCGCGATCAGTCGGTTTCTCGCGAGAAATTTTTCGGGTCGAACCCGCATTCCACACGGCGCTTCGGAAAAAATGGCCCCCGCGTGCGCAACGTGATTCATCAGCCCACTGTTCTGGGTGGGATACACCCCCTCCAAGCCTCCGGCGAGGACAGCTATCGGAACCCGGTGATGCAGGAGTGCCGCGTGATGGGCCACCGTATCAATGCCGGTGGCTCCCCCGGAGATCACGGCGGCATGATCCAACCACGGCCCGGCGATGATACTCGCGGTGTGCGCCAATCCCGCTGCGGTCGGTGCTCGGCTGCCCACCACAGCCAGGCGCGGTGTTGACACAGACCAGGCGCCCGGGTCGCCGCGCACCCACAGGGTGAGCGGCGCGGCGTCCCCAAGGTCGTGCAGGGTCTCGGGCCAATCGGGGTGGGACTGCTCGAGGGCAATGATTCCTGCTCGCTCCTGCACAGCCATGGAGCGGCGGACAGTGTCAGGGTCGTAGCTAGCCTTCAGGCGCTCGCGATGCGCTGCGGTGAGCGGGGTGTCCTCCAGGGCGATACCGGCGGTGACGCGAGACACACTGCCGTTTCCGACCACCCGCGCGAGCGCTTCCCTGGGACCCAGCGCTGTACACAGCGCGCGGGCAAAGGGATCCCCGGGTTGGGCCATAAATCCCCACGCAATTCGGGCCTCCACTTCGCTAGGCATAGCGCCACCATCACACAGACGGCACCCGGGAAGAGTGCGAGGAGCGTCGCTGGGGAGAGCGCCTCTGCGATGAGGTGTCGGGACAGTTATTCGTCGATAGCGAGCTCAGAGGGAAGCTTGAGTTCTTTCTTGCCCAGTTCCTCGACGTTGATGTCTTTGAAGGTCAAAACGGTGACCTGGGAAACAAACCGATCGGAGCGATAGACATCCCACACCCACACGTCGGTCAGGGTGAGTTCGAAATAGAAATCCCCGCCTTTTTCGACCACTTCGCGGCGGACATCATTGGCGAGGTAAAACCGACGTTCCGTCTCCACGACGTAGCGAAACTGGGACACAACATCGCGATACTCGCGATACAGGGCGAGTTCGACCTCACGGTCGTAATCCTCAAAGTCCTGGGGGTCCATGTGCGGGAGTCTAGTGAAGCCCTAGAAGTGAATCCATGTGGTGCGATGCACCTCGGTCACGCCATGGTCCGTAATCGCTTGACGGTGTCCCGCCGAGCCATAGCCCTTGTTGCTCTCAAACCCGTACTCCGGGTATGTCGCTGCGTAGCGGACCATCGTCGCATCACGGTGAACCTTGGCCAATACGGAAGCTGCTGCAACTGAAACACAGTCGCGGTCTGCCTTTTCCCGGGTGCGAACCGCGAGCGGGTGGGGAAGATGCGGCGTAACAAAATCATGGGAGCCATCCAGCAGTAACACGGATGACCCCACGGCCACGCCCTGGGAGGCAAGATCCCGCAGCCCCCTCACCACGGCGGTGGCCAGAGCGACAACGATCCCGCGGTCATCAATTTCTTGCGGGCTGGCTTCGCCAATCGCGTGGTGCGGGAAAAACTCGGGGATGGCCTCCGCTATGGCGGGTCGCTTCTTTTCGCTGAGCGCTTTGGAATCCCGGAGACCCTCTGGCCACGCACCCTGGGTGGGTTCCCACACGACCAAGCCAACGACAACGGGTCCCGCCAAGGGCCCTCGGCCTACCTCATCACACCCGATCACACGCGGGAAGCCCTGCTCGTGCAATCGGGTTTCGAGCGCGAGCGTCGGGTCCACCGGAGGGGTCAGGGCAGCCTCGAAACAATCTCGGAAAAGACGGGCGGGTAGTTTCCCAACCACGTCCACCGCTCTTGCGGCCAGGAAATCACGATGGCTCGACCAACCACATTTTCCAACGGCACAAAGCCGCCGCCGGGTTTATCCATATTGCGCCGTGAATCAGCGGAGTTGTAGCGGTTATCTCCCATTACCCAGAGCGCATCGTCGGGGACGGTGACATCAAAATCGTTGCTACTGACTTTCGAGACACCCTGCGGCAATTGGACGTAAGTCTCCGTCAGTGCCACCCCGTTCACACTCATCGCCCCCAAGTCGTCACAGCACACCACGCGGTCTCCCGGCAGGCCGATGACACGTTTGACGAGGTGCTGTTCATCATTGGGGCTCGAGAGACCCACAAAAACCGAGATCCCGTTCAAGATGCGCGAGAGCGGATCATCCTCGCTCACACCGGACTGCTGGGAAAGCCACCCCCCGGGGTCAACAAACACAATGATGTCGCCGCGGTTGAGCTCAAAAACTTCCGGGGTTAGCTGGCTGACGATAATGCGATCGTCACGAATCAGCGTTGCTTCCATCGATTCGGTCGGAATAAAAAACGACCGAATCAGAAAGGTTTTGATCAGAAACGAGACCACCAGGGCAGCCACCACAATGATGACCGCATCGCGAAGAAACCGGCCCAACATTTTCATCGGTGACCTCCGACCAGACGCCACAGGGGCGAGGGTCGGCTTAGGACTCGCGCTTTTCGCGGATCTTTGCCTTCTTGCCGCGCAGGTTGCGCAGGTAGTAGAGCTTGGCGCGACGCACGTCACCGCGGGAGACAACCTCGATGTGGTCGATGACCGGGGAGTGCACGGGGAACGTACGCTCCACACCCACCTGGAAGCTGATCTTGCGGACGATGAAAGTTTCGGTCACCCCGTGGCCGGAGCGAGCAATAACCACACCCTGGAACACCTGGATACGCGAACGGTTTCCTTCAATGATGTTGACGTGAACTTTGACGGTGTCGCCGGCGCGGAAGTCGGGAATGTCCGAACGCAGTGAGGCGTTGTCAACGAAGTCGAGGGTCTGCATGATGTCTCTTCTCTGCGCCGCCACAAGTCGGACGCGAATTAGCGTTAGGTAGTTTGGTGTGCTCCCACTGATGTGGTGTGTCTTTCCCCTGTGGCAGAGCCACACATTGGCACAAGTCACTATCTTGCCACAGATTGGGCGCAGGACCTATACCCGCTATCGTGGGCTCACACCATGATTCCCCGCCATTCCGCGAAAACCATCGAGCAGATGCGGCCGGTGGGCTCTTTCGTCGGAGCAACTCTTAGTGAACTGCAGCAGCACGCTACCCCGGGGGTGACACTGCTCGAGCTCGATGCGCTCGCCCACCAGCGCATCCGTGAGGCGGGTGCTGAGAGTTGCTACATCGACTATCACCCCTCTTTCGGCGCCTCACCTTTCGGGAAGGTTTTGTGCACCTCGGTGAATGACGCCGCCCTTCACGGTCTGCCCTATGACTACACCCTGAAGGATGGGGACCTGCTCTCCCTCGACTTTGCGGTAACCCTGAATGGTTGGGTCGCCGATTCAGCCCTCACGCTGGTGGTGGGCGGAAACCCAACCCCGTCGGACACGCGACTTATCGACACCTGCGAGACGGCCCTTCACGCAGGAATTCAGCAGGCTCGAGCAGGCCACCGCTTGGGCGATATCTCCCACGCCATCGGTGAGGTCTCTCGCGCGGCGGGCTATGTGGTCAATACCGACTTTGGTGGGCACGGCGTAGGTCGCACCATGCACGAGGACCCCTCTATCCCCAACGACGGGGAGGCGGGCCGAGGCCCCAAGCTGAAAGCCGGGATGGTGTTTGCTATTGAACCCTGGCTAATGGAAACCACCGCAGAGGTCTACACCGATTCCGACGGCTGGACCCTCAAAAGTGTGGATGGGTCACGCTCTGCCCACGTCGAGCACACCGTCGTGGTGACCGAGGGTGAACCCTTGGTGTTGACCAAGCGCTCCTAGTCCTCCAGCAGGTCGGGTCTCATCGCCGCTGTGCGCGCGCGAGATTGATCCTCGCGCCACTGGCGGATGGCCTCGTGATTTCCCGACAGCAAAACCTCCGGCACCTCCAACCCCCGCCAACTGCGGGGTTTCGTGAACGAGGGGTATTCGAGCAAGCCCGATTCGTGACTTTCCTCCACGAGCGATTCCGGGTTGCCCATGAACCCTGGGATAAGGCGCACGATTGCTTCCAGCATGGCCAAGACCGCAACTTCGCCACCGTTGATCACGAAATCTCCGATACTCAGCTCCATCACGGTGGTGTGCTGGGAATAGTGCTCGACTACGCGCTGATCAATGCCCTCATAGCGGCCACACGCAAACACCAGGTGATCTGCTCCGGCGAGCTGGGCTGCGGTCTGCTGGCTAAATCGTGCCCCCGCCGGCGTGGGAACAATCAGCACACTCTCGGGGGTAACGATCGGGTCCAGCGCTGTGCCCCACACGTCCGGGGTCATCACCATGCCCGCTCCCCCGCCATAGGGGGTGTCATCGACGCTTTTGTGCACACCTTCGGCGTAATCGCGCAGTTGGTGAACATCCACATCCACCAACTGTTGCGCGGCGGCTTTGCCCATGAGCGAAACGTTCAGGGCATCGAACATCTCAGGGAAGATGCTGACGATGTCGATCTTCATGCTCTAGCTCTCCGGACCATCCGTGGTTTCGAAAAGGCCGCCTGGCGGCGTAATGATCACCACGCCAGCATCAACATCGACCTGGGGAACAAAAGCCTCCACAAAAGGAACCAACACTTCACCGCCGGGTGTGTCCACCACCAAAAGGTCTTGAGCGGGAAAATGCTCGAGCCTGGCAATTTTCCCCACGCTCACGCCTTCGCGCAGCACATCGAGACCCACTAGTTCGTGGTCAAACCACGCGTTGGTTTCCCGCGGTGTGTTCTCTGGGTCATGTTCGATCCACAAAATGGCGCGAACAATGCTCTCGGCGGCATCACGGTCGGTAATGCCCTCGAAAAAGGCCACCGGTGACGAGTTGATTTCTCGAATACTTTCGAGGGTGATTTTCTTTCCTGACCAGGGAGAATCGGTCGGAACCTGGAGGGAAAACTCGCTACCCGGAGTGAACCGCAGCTCTGGGTCGTCGGTATACATCTCCAGCTTCAGCCCACCCTTGAGCCCGTGCGCACGCACAAGCCTGGCGACGCGAAGTTCCACTCGCTCCGGCCGGGGTGCAGTGGGCGGGGAGCCAGCGGACATTAGCTGTCGGTATCGACGACGTCGACTCTGACCTTGCGGCCATCAGCAAGAGCGTTCACCAGAGTGCGCAACGCTTTGGCGGTGCGACCGGCGCGACCAATCACGCGACCGAGGTCATCGGGGTGAACCCGAACCTCGAGAAGTTCACCGCGAGGTGTGTCCACCACCGTCACACTGACCTCGTCCGGGTTATCAACGATTTCCCGAACGAGGTGATTCAGTGCACGATCAAGCATGACTATTCAGCCGGCTTTGCTTCTTCAGCGGCCGGTTCTTCCGCAGGAGCTTCTTCAGCTGCTTCGGCGGCGGGCTCTTCAGCCTTCACTTCAGCGGCAGCTTCTTCGGCAGGAGCTTCCTCAGCAGGAGCTTCGGCAACAGGTGCCTCGTCCGCGGCGGGAGCCTCAGCGGCAGGAGCCTCGGTGGGCTCAGCAGCCTCAGCAGCGGGCGCTTCGGCCGCAGGGGCTTCAGCTGCAGGTGCTTCGGTTGCCTCAGCAGCAGGAGCGTCTGCAGCGGGTGCTTCCTCGGCCTTGGGGGCTTCTTCAGCGGGCTTGGCTGCCTTGGGGCGCAGCACGGGCTTCTTCTTCGCATCGGGGGCGAACTCAGCCTTGGGCTCCGCAAACTTCACGGTGCTCTTGGCGTTCTTGTCACCCTTGAACTTGCCCCAGTCACCGGTGAGCTTCAGCAAAGCGGCGACCTGTTCGGTCGGCTGTGCACCAACGCCCAGCCAGTACTGTGCACGCTCGGAGTTGACCTCGATGACCGAGGGGTCCTGCGTGGGGTGGTAGAGACCAATTTCTTCAATGACGCGTCCGTCACGCTTGGTGCGTGAGTCAGCGACAACGATGCGGTAGTACGGCGCGTGGACCTTGCCCAGGCGCTTCAAACGAATTTTTACAGCCACGTTTCTCCAAGTAGATGAGTTGTCATAACTACCGACGATTACGTGGGGGCACAACCGTCAGAGGGTCTAAGGGTGGAATCACACCTGATAGAGGGTCGGGTTGTGATCTCCAGCGCCCTATTCTGTCAGATTTTTGTGCCCCGTGGTGACCGATGTCAGAAAGTTCGCCACCCTAGCTACCGCCAAGGCCAAAACTGGAGCCCTGTTGCGGCGCTGTTTCCGTTTTTCCCTGCTCTTGCCGGGCTCGGGTGGCGGGGTTTCCCGACCGGGATCCCGACTTCTTTTTGCTCTTTTTCTTGGAGCCACCGCCGCCTCGGGCCACCGGTCCCATCCCAGGAATTTGGGGGACACCACCCTTCGCCACGGTTTTCATCATTTTTGCCGCCTGCTCAAACCGCACCACCAACTGATTGACCTCGGTCACCGTGGTCCCCGAACCAGACGCGATGCGGAGCCTCCTCGAACCGTTCAGCACTTTGGGGGTAAGCCGCTCGCGCGGTGTCATGGACTGGATGATTGCTTCGGTGCGGACCAGCTCGTTTTCATCGATGTTGTCGATCTGATCCTGCATTCCCCGGGCTCCGGGCAACATGGAGAGCATTCCGGAGATGGAGCCCATCTTCTTGATTTGCTGCAGTTGCCCTAAGAAGTCATCGAGGGTGAAAGTCTCGGACCGAAATTTTTCTTCGAGCTCTTTGGTTTGTTCCTCGTCAAAAGCTTTTTGCGCCTGTTCGATCAGGGTGAGGATGTCACCCAGGTCGAGGATTCGACTCGCCATCCGGTCGGGGTAGAAGACGTCGAACTCGCTCTGCTTTTCCCCTGTGCTGGCGAACAATATGGGGCGATCGGTCATACCCGTCACACTCAAGGCGGCACCACCCTTGGCGTCACCATCAAGTTTTGTGAGGACCACACCGGTGAAGTCCACACCCTCCTGGAACGCCTGCGCGGTGCGGACAGCATCCTGACCGATCATCGCGTCGATCACAAAGAGAACTTCGTCAGGGTCTGTTGCCTTACGGATGGCGGCAGCCTGCTTCATCATGTCCGCATCCACACCGAGGCGGCCAGCCGTGTCAACAATCGCGATGTCGTGGTTCTTATCCCGCGCGTAGGCAACACCCTTTTTGGCCACCGCTACGGGGTCGCCGACACCATCGCCGGGTTCGGGGGCAAACAGCGCAACACCGGCCTGCTCAGCCACCACACCCAACTGTTTGACGGCACCGGGTCGTTGCAAATCACAGGCAATCAGAACGGGCGTGTGGCCCTTGTCTTTCAGCCACGCCGCAAGTTTCCCGGCCAGCGTCGTTTTACCCGAGCCCTGCAGGCCTGCGAGCATGATGACGGTGGGAGGGGTTTTCGCGAAGCTCAGCCCGCGCTGATCGCCTCCCAGGATGGCCACCAACTCCTCGTTGACAATCCCGACCACCTGTTGGGCGGGATTGAGGGCTTGGTTCACCTCATCGGAGAGAGCCCGCTCGCGAACGGTGGCCGTGAAGGACTTAACGACTTCGAGAGCGACATCAGATTCCAGCAGTGCGCGTCGAATATCGCGAACGGTGCCATCAACATCGGCGGCGGACAGCTTGCCTTTGGTGCGCAGGGACGCAAAGGTCTGAGTGAGGCGCTCGGAGAGCGACGAGAAGGCAGCCATGGCGCCCCAGACTACCAAAACCGACCCTTATCCCACGCGGAGTGCCGGCTTCTATGCTGGTGTCATGCCGATCCTCCCCTTCGAATCGTCTCTGCCCACGGTGGGCAACAACGTCTTTCTTGCACCGAGCGCCACCCTGATCGGCGAGGTCCGCATTGACGAGGGGGTCACCATCATGTTCGGCGCGATTGTGCGCGCAGATCGAGCAGCAATCAGCGTGGGATCAGGATCCAACCTGCAGGACAACGTGGTGATCCACGGTGACCCCGGGTTTCCGACGGTGATCGGCTCAGACGTGAGCGTCGGCCATGGCGCCATCGTCCACGGAGCAACCGTGGAGAACAACTGTTTGATCGGCATGGGGGCAACCGTCTTGAACGGTGCCGTGATTGGGGAGGGATCCCTGATTGCTGCTGGCACCGTGGTGCTCGAGGGCACAGTGGTCCCTCCTGGCTCACTAGTGGCGGGGGTACCGGGAAAGATCCGCCGATCTGTGAGCGCAGACGAGGTTGCAGCGATTGGAGAAAACGCCCGCACCTACCAGCGCTTGGGCGCCTCCTACCGTGAGGCTTCTAGCTCGTAAGGGCGTGGGCAAAAGCGGTGGCCTGAAAACCCGTGAGGTCATCAATGCCCTCACCCTCCCCCATCAGCTTCAGTGGAACACCAGTGGAGTGCTGCACCCGCAACACAAACCCACCCTTCGCGCTGCCATCGGTTTTGGTCAACACCAAACCGGTCACGCCCGCATGCTCGAGGAACGCTTCCGCCTGGAGAACACCGTTTTGGCCTGTCGTCGCATCGAGCACCAAGAGCACCTCGGATACGGGAGTCAATTTTTCTACCACCCGGCGAATCTTCGAGAGCTCATCCATCAGACCTGATTTTGTGTGGAGACGCCCGGCCGTGTCGATAATCACGATGTCAATGCCCTCGGTGATGGCTTTATCAACGGCTTGATACGCCACCGATGCGGGGTCTTGACCCGGTTCGTCCGGGGTCACAATGGGAACACCGGAGCGCTCCGCCCACGTGGTCAGCTGCTCAACCGCTGCCGCACGAAACGTGTCCGCAGCGGCGATCACCACGGAGCGGCCCGCACGGGTAACAAACTTCGCCAGCTTCCCGATTGTGGTGGTCTTGCCCACACCGTTAACCCCCACCACCATCATCACCGCGGGACGCGCGCTCAGATCCAGGGTGGGGTCAAACTGGGCCAGTTTTTCTTCTATGCGCTCGCGCACAATGCCCTGAACGTCAGCGGGATTCGTGGAGCCGATTCGGTCGATTTCCGATCGCGTCGTCTCGAGCAGCTCCTCGGTGACATCGGGGCCAAAATCGGCGCCCAAAAGCGATTCCTCGAGTTCGTCCCAGGTGTCCTCAGTGATTTCTGGTTGGGACACCAATCCTTTGAGGGCGCGCCCCAACGACCACTTTCCACTCCCCCAGGCCAAGAGAAAACCTAGTCTTCGGGAGCGGGCTCAAACCCGATCACCGGCAGGGTTTCAGAGGAGGCAGGTCGATCAGATTGAACGAGGGATAGGACCTCGGTGCTGACGATGCCTATGCTGATCGCCGCCGCCGCACCGACAAGAAGCCACCCTGCGCGCTGCTTCTTGCCCATGTCTCCACCCTAAACCTCGCAGCTATGAGGCCAGGGACTCCTCCGCCGCGACACGCTGGCCCACCACGGCGCTTACGCCGTCCTTGCGCATCGAAACCCCGTAGAGCGCATCGGCAATCTCCATGGTGCGCTTCTGGTGGGTAATCACAATCAACTGCGACTCAGCGCGCAGCGACTCAATCACGCTGAGCAGCCGGCCCAGGTTTGCGTCATCCAGGGCAGCCTCGACCTCGTCGAGGATGTAGAAGGGGCTCGGCCGCGCCTTGAAAATCGCGATCAGCAGGGCCACTGCAGCGAGTGAGCGCTCGCCACCGGAAAGCAAGGACAAGCGTTCAATCTTTTTACCCGCGGGCCTAATCGATACTTCGATGCCGGTGGTGAGGAGATCATCGGGCGCCGTGAGCGAGAGGGAGCCGGTGCCGCCGGGGAAAAGGATGGGGAATACCTCATCAAACGCTTTTTGCGTGTCGGCAAAGGCGTCAGCAAAGATGCCCTGCATGGTGGAGTCCACATCATCCATGATCGCTTCGAGGTCTTTGCGGGTCTTGCTGAGATCCTCCAGTTGCTCCTTCAGGAACGCATGGCGATCTTCGAGCGCTTGGAATTCTTCGAGGGCGAGCGGGTTGACACGACCGAGTTGGTCGAGCTGGCGAGAAGCCTTTGCCAAGCGCGCTTCCTGAACAGCACGGTCGAAGGGCTTAGCCACTTCATTCTCATCATCGGGTGGGACAAGAGCACTCGGAGAATATTCCGCCAGCAGTGTTGCCTCATCGAGTCCCAATTCCTCGTTGACTCGCTCTAACAGGTTTGTGCGCTGCAGTTTCTTTTCATAAATCTGCATTTCGATGGAGTGGACGTTCTCGGTAATTGAAGACAGCCGCTCACGAACTGCTACTTCCTTTTCCCGCAGCTCTCCCAGTTCACTCTGGTGGGCATGGCGCCTCGCCTGCGCCTCCACGAGGTTCTCGCCCGATTGCGTCACTGCATCTTGCGCGGCTTTCATCACAGCAGGCAGCACCGCCAGCACAGCCTGAGCGCGTTTCGCTTTCTCTACGCGCTCGCGGTATTTTTCCTCTTCGCGCGCTCTCGCGGCTTCTTCCTCCGCTTTACGGTTTTGGGCAGCAAGCAAAGCCTCGCGAGCAGACCTCACAGATTGGCGCAGGGCCTCCCACCCAATCCGCGCATCCACTTCTTCTGCCGCGACCTGATCCACCTCGGCCACGAGAGCTTCGCGCTCGGCATCATCAACAACGGGCCGATCCGTGGCGTGGAAAGCCTCAAGTTTGTCGTGTGCCTCCTGTTGTTCCCCGGTGGCTTGCTCAAGAGAGTCGCCTGCTTTCCGGAAACTCTCCTCCAGCCGGGAGATCTCCGCTTCGGCAGCCTCGAGCGAGGCACGGGCGCTGGAGACCTGCTCACTCATCTCGGCGCGTTTTGCATCGGCGCTGCGCAGTTGAGACCGCGCCGCCGACAAGGCTTCGACCGCCGCGGTTTTGGCTTCTGTGGCGTCTTCCGCTTCCCGCAGATGGCGTTCCCGGTCGACGGAACGCTTCTGGAGTTCTGCATCGGCAGACTCGCGCTCAGCGGCCAACTCCAAACGAGAACGAGCCTGACCGGAGCCGGTCGATACCCGATTCTCGCCAAAAACATCACCGGCCAGCGTGACCACGGTCACCCCTGCGGGAAGAGCGCTGGCGTCACCCCAGGCGACTTCTACCGCGGCAACATCGTCTGCGATGTAGGTGCCCTGCAAAAGCGCGAGGACACCCGCGGGGCCTCGAACAACGTCGATAGCCGGTGTGACACCCGGCACCGCCGGGGTCGCTGTGGTGTCGCCGCGGGCGATGACCAGGTCCACCCGGGATGATTCGGACCCGGCCCTGTCTCGCACAACGCTGAGTGCTGCCGATCGCGAATCCACCACGTAGGCCTCAGTGAGAGAACCGAGCGCCCGGGCAATCGCCGTTTCATAACCCGGGGTGACCTCGAGGGCATCGGAAACCCGACCAGAAACCGCGCTGTGTGAGCTCAGGTCATCCGTGCCGGAATCTGAGGTGAGTGCCAAATCCAGGGCCGACACCGTGGCGGCGAGCGCCTCCTGCTCACGCTCGCTTTGGTGAAGCGCCTGCCGGGTGGCCTGCTCCCGCTCTTCGGCTTCGCGAAGTACCTGCTCCGCTTCGGTAACAGCACCTTCAAAAGCTTGCGCCACCGTGTCCGGGGAGGATTCGCCACCCTGAAGTGCTTCGAGTGCTTGTTGCGCGGCGACCTGTCGCTCGCGAGCCCGCTCCAAAGAATTCTCTTGGCGCGCCACATCTTCCTCGCGCGACACCACTT
>CAKZKU010000279.1 GCA_937124545.1 uncultured Microbacteriaceae bacterium
CCCAGGGGGGGGGATCCGTGCGTGAGGCAGTGCAGGCTGGTAACAAGGCAGTGGAGCATCTGCGTGCGGCGGCCGCTTCCGTCCGGGCCACGGATTTTCAGCAGGCGATCCGGGATTTGACCGCCGCCGAGGACTCCGCGGAGGCGGATCGGGACTTGACCGCCGCCTCCGGCGGCGACAATTTGGGCGCCGAGGCGGGGAGCACCCGGCAGGCGTTCCGCGCCGCCGCGCGCGCCGAGCTGGCCGAGTACTACCGCCTGATCGCCGTGCTCGAGGCGCAGGCGCAGGTGCCCATGGCGTCCGCGCTCGAGAGTCGCGTTTCTCGACTCGAACCCGACGCGTCCTCGAACGCGTCCTCCTCCTACGTCTCGCTGCGGCGCCTCTCCGTGTGGCTGGCGGAGCCCGCGCGGCGGCTGCGCCTGCTGGCGGTGCTCTGCGACGCGACGCGCGGAAAGAAGGGCGGCGCGCTGCTTCGCGCGCTGCACGAGCACGCCAAGCACGGCGACCCCGCGACGCGCACCACCGTTTGTCGGCTGTTGGAGGCGTCTTCGAAACCGACGCTGTCTATGCTGCAGACGTGGGTGACTCGCGGCGAGCTGGACGACCCGCGCGGCGAGTTCTTCGTCGCGTCCGACGATGACCTGGGTGACAATATTGCTGTCGTTAATGAATGCGTAGTGTGCCATGTTCTTCCTTATGCTCTTCCTTATGCTACTGAGAATCCAATTGTATCGGTACCGGCCGTAAATATGGTTGTACTATGCCCTCCCGAAGTTGAGGTGGATGAGGTCAAACCAGCGCCGACGGTGATAGAAATGGTATCTGGATACTTGATAATAACAACACCGGAACCACCTTGACCGGTTACTGTGCCAGCGCGCTCACCGGCACCGCCACCACCGCCAGTGTTCGCTGCGCCATTTTCTCCATTGTAATCCGTTGCACCGTTACCACCGCCGCCGAGACCACCGGTTCCAGCCGGGTCTCCGGAGTAACCAGAACCGCCACCGCCACCGGCAAAGTAGACACTGCCGCCGGAAACCTCACCAACAGATTCGGATGTTGCAAGTGTGGTCGATATGATCGTGCTGGTAAGACCAACCCCACCATTGCCCCCTACGCTACCGTTAGCATTTGCTCCCACCGCACCGGCACCACCACCACCGGCACCGTTGTTACCACTTGTGTCCCCACCGTCATTACCCTGACCGGCCGTACCGGAACCACCGGAGTGATTGCCTCCAATTACACCGGCAGCACCACCACCGGAACCACCATCACGTCCGGCAAAATCATTGTAAACACCACCACCACCGCCGCCGATTGATGTTACCGATCCAAACTGTGAATTCCCACCGTCTCCACCCTTTGCATAAGCAATGGTCGTATTCGTGCCACCAGCACCAACAGTGACGGTATATTCGTTACCAGGAACACCAGCGATAAGCGCGCTGTTTGTTCCGGTCAACATACCACCGGCACCACCGCCACCAGAGTGATACTGGTTAGAACCCGCAGCTGCACCACCGGCAACCACAAGATAATCAGCACTGAAGACTTCGGCAGGAGTGTGTTCGGGCAGGTTCAAATCCCACACCGAATCAGTGGCATTCCACTTGTAGCGATCGTACTCTTGTCCTGAGGTGGGCGAATCCGGGAAGTTTAAGGGCACGTTATCTCCTAACTAACCGTCACCGTGTCGGTACCGGCAGTGAACTGGGTGACTTTGTACTCACCGGAAGTGACCGTGGTTGAAGATAAACCGGTACCAACGCTCAAGGAGAAAGTGCTCGGGTATTTGAGGATGACAACACCCGAACCGCCATTGCCGCCATAAACGTAACTAAGAGGGCTGCCACTAACGTGGCTACCGCCCCCACCACCACCACCGGTATTAGCGGTTGCGTATACTCCGTTATTGCCAACAGAACCACCACCGGCACCATCAGAAGCGCTCCCAGCCACGGTACCGGCACCACCGCCACCGCCACCCGCCCTGCCGGTAGGAGAGCCAGTAATTGACGACGTTACACCAACACCACCGTCACCACCGTAACCAGAGCCATCAGTATTAGCGTTTTCTCCTGCGCCACCGGCCCCACCGCCACCGCCACCAGAGGTCAAAAGGTTGCTGTTATAACCCATTCCATTGCCACCATCAAAACCCTCATAGGGCGTTCCCGATTGATTGCCTATGTAAGTTATGGATTGATAGGTACCCACACCGCCACCAGAGCCACCACCGGTGGTAGCGCCGTTGTAATTGCCACCGCCACCACCTCCGGTAGTTGATGTTAAACCCAAAACCGAACTAGCACCAGTTGTGCCAGCCGAAAATTGATAGCCGCCCGTACCACCAGCACCAATGGTTACAGTGAAGCTGTCACCGGACGCAATGCCCTTTGGGCTCTCTGCGGAAGCACCGCCACCGGAAGATTCGCCCTGAACTGAGCTGCGGTAACCACCGGCACCCCCACCACCGCCACGGGTTGAGGAGTTACCACCACCGCCGCCGCCACCGCCACCAGCAATGACAACATACTCCATCAAATCTGGTGGTGGCTCAACATCCCAATCCCACACAGAACGCACAGCGTTCCATATCCAATACTGGAACGTTTGCCCCGCCGTAGGACTGTCTGGGAAATCGATCATCGACATTACTCAGCCACCAGCCCGAAAGCAACCTTCACTTCTTCCAACGTCAAACCAAGCGCCTCCAACTTAGAAATCGCAGAAGCTTTATTGTCAATCTTCGCCTGTGCCTCGGCGGCAATCTCTGCTTCCACTTCGGGCCACAGGGCCTCAAGCTCCGCAAGAGTCGGTTTCGCCGTGTCAGACAACCAGGTGAGCCCACTGTAAGAGTCACCGTTGAGAGTCCACTCAGCGTCAGGGTAGCGCTTGGTAAGTACCAGTGAAATATCCATTAGCCAGCCACCTCAATCAAAGTAATAGAAGAAACCATCCTCGGAACGGTTGTGGCGTCAGCGTCCGTAGCAGTTCTGTTAACGTAAACAGTGCTAGTTGCGCCGTTCAAAGCATTATTCAAAAGAAAACTGTATTGGACAGTAGACGTTGTAAGCGGCGAATCCAAATGATTCACGCTAACAGCATAGTGGTCGTAACCGCTAATAGCCCCAGCACCAGTACTAACTCTTTGTCTCGACCCATCCGCATCACCGATAGCTATGCTTGTAGAATCGCGTTGCATAATAACTGTCGCATTGTTGACAGAAGCGCTTAGATTCAATGTGGCCAAAACTAAAATCTTGCTACTCGCTGACCTCGGAGTGATAGAAGCACTGAATCCAGTAATTGTTACGGGACTTGTTCCGGAACCGGAAATACTTGCGCTAAATGTGTCCGTCTTTGTTGTGGACACAACCTGCAACACACTCCCAGCTAGCGACCCACCAATAGCCGAAACCCACTGCGAAGAAGTCCCATCATCATAGTAGATGTAAACCTTGCCAGAAGTGCTATCGAACCACAGCTGCCCCTGATACCCATCGGGAGCAGACGCGCCCACAAACACCTGCGGACCATTACCAGCAACCCACTGCTGAGACGTGCCATCATCGTAGTAAATGTAAAGGTTACCGTTATCGGAATCCCACCACATATCACCAGCTGTAGGATCGGCGGGTGCTGTCGAGCTAATCGTGACACTAGCGCCACCACCACCGCCAGCAACAATCCACTCGGCCGGGTCCACACCCGTGTAGTACATAAACAAACCCTCGTTGACCGTGTCCCACCACAAGTCACCATTGACCGGGCTAGCGGGTGCCGTAGCGGAAACCGTTACAGGTGCCTCCGCCAAAGCGCTCTCGAGGCTTGTAGCAGTAGCGTTCCAAATAGCCGGGAAGGTGCGAGGATCGCCACCATCAGCCGGGGTGTTACCGCCACTCAGTCGTGTAATATCAACCATTAGCTAGTCCATCCATAATATTCTGCCAACTCAACAACAACACCGACTCTATCCAACGCGGAAGAGTAAGGCGTGTAAATAGGCTGATTCACAAACTGCAAACCAGAGTTACCCTGACCAGAAATAAAGCCCCCGGCAGGAGGGTTCACGCCTTCTTCTAACACCTGTACCATTATACCGGAGAGGGTAACCGTGCCCACCCCACCAAGCGACAACTTAACACCATCATACGAGGCCGCACCAAAGGTCTGGTTAAAGCGACTGTTATCACTTGCCACATCCATAAGCGTCAACGTAACTGGCGTACCATCAGTTATCGAGTTAATTGTTGGTGTGGCCACCACTGTTCCACCGGTACCATTCGAACCGTAAGCTCCGATGTGCGCACGATGCCCATCCGGAATGGGAATCCACACATCGCGTGTCAAACCAGATTCCACCGTGTAAATAATTGACTCGGTAGGAAAATTCAACGAGTTCGACGGGGTGGCCGTAATCTCACCGCGCACGCTGTTATTCAGGGGCAAACCGTCATACCCGCCCTGCGAAGGCGTAGCCCACCACTGCGGCAGAACGTTACGGTCAACCGACATGGGATCGTGAACATAGACCGGACCGGTGCCATACAAACCATCCGCAATATCCAGAATGACACGAGCCTCGTCCCGACCCAAAGTATTCCACGTCATCGTGTAATTCTTGTGCCCGGCAACCGAACGCCGAATAGCGCTACCACCATTGAGGAAATCAACTTTGTTGAAGTAGCCCTGCTTCGACGATGGCAAGCTAACAGAAGGTGCCGTAATCTCCAACATCTGCTGTCTCGTGCCCATGTAGAAACAACTCGACATTAGTTACTACCTCTTCGCGCTTCATTAAAGTTGCTTGTGTTTGTGGTCTCGGCAAGAATTCTGCCGTTCACTCTCAATTGTACGTTACCGGCATCCTGGAGCAGCTTCCGGTCGTAAGGGGACAGCTCCACCATCATCGTGCCGTCACCCATGCCACCGCCGACAAAGCCGCCATTCGCGTAACCGCGCATACCGCTCTGTAATTGTGCGAGGAAGTTGGGGTCCGGCATTCCGGTTGACTGGTTAACGTACTGCTTGGGCACAACATACTCGCCCCTGTGGACGATACCAGCCGGGTCCATTTTACCGCCGCGACCAGTAAAACCACCGCTTGCGTAGTGACCCGAAGCAAGCTTCTTTTGCAAAGCATTAATTTGATTACTCAAACCAACAGCAGAGCCAAGGCTAGTGCCGGGAGCATAAAGCCTAGCCGTTTTCTGGTCTATTTCTTTTCCAATAGCAGCAGCCCTAGCCTGTTTGCCATAGTCAACCGCCGGACCAGCACCGCTAACACTATTAAGTTCTTTAGCTTTACTAATGCTACTATCTAGCTTCGCGTTAAGCTCATTGAGAGCCTGAAGTGCGGGGTCTGCATTAAAGTCAACGGTAACGTCACGCGGGACCCGATCGATTGCCGTGCGGACATCATCAAAAGCATCCGCGTACATAAGAACATCCTGCTCCGCAAAACCAAGAGCCGTAGCCTGCTGAATAAACTCCGCACGCGCGTCCTGCGTAGCCTCACGCAACTCATCCTGGCTAGCACCAGACTCAGCCAAAACAGTAATGTAATCTTGATAGTCACGAACAAGCCCCAACAATGCTTGACGATTCTGACGCGCACCAGCGCTTTGACCCGTTAAGTCATTAGCGCCAGCGGCACCTTCTTGAGCATCCGCAAGCTCTTTAGCCGCATCAGCCTGCTCGCGATCTAATTCCGCAATCTCTGCGCGCAGTTTTGCGGCGCGAAGCTGATCGTCGTAAGCCTCCGCAACAGAAAGGAAGTATTCCTTAATGGCACGGTCAGCAGCCAAGTCTTGCTGTGTTGCCGCAAGTTCCTCAAGAGACACCTTGGCACTTTCCACCTGCTCGGAGAAGTCCTCCCAGGCGTCAGCAATGTCATCAATTCCTTGCATGTCGGCAAAGCGCAAATCAAAAGCCCTAGAAAAAACATTCTCCAAATCACTACCGTAATCAAGTAGCGTTCTAACAGCCTTCTCGGTCGCCTCTTCAACATCCTCCGCAGCATCAGCAGCGCCACTAGCGGAATCCGCCGCGTCTTCATAACCGCGAGCCAAAAGAGCAGCGGCTTCAGAAGCGTCACCAGTGACATCGGCAATAGAGTCAATAGATTCCATCGAGTTTTTCAAAGCAGCAATTTGCGCATTGAGTCTTTGGGTCTCTGCATCGTTTTCCGCGGCAAGTCGGAACTTGGATTTATCCGAACCATCGGCATTAGCCAAAGCTTTAGTAATGTCCAAAGCGTTTTTCATGTCCTGCAAAGTTTGAATCTGAGCGGCAGCAGCAGTTCTGTAAGTGCTAATAATCACACCTTGCAGAATCTCCAACTGGTCGGCGGAGGCATAACCACCGTCAACAATGGCCGAGTAGAAACCACTGAGACCCGCAACTGCATCTTCTTCACTGTCGGCAGCGTTAATAACATCTCTAATTGCCGTTTGCATTTCTTGCGAAGTTGCCGCAACTTGCGAACCCTCTTCTTGGAAAACACCACCAAGCCTTCTGATCGACTCGGACATTGCGCGTTCAGCATTGACCTGTGCGTAAGCGGCGTCAACAACACCAGAGAGCGCTTCCTGAAAGTCGCGAAGCTCCTCTTCCGCTTCACTGTAAATGCCACCCATTGCTTCAATCTCAATTTTTGCTTGAGTTACAGCATTAATAACAGCGTCGTTACTGGATGCAAAGTTAAGAAGCGCATCGGTTCCACTGTAAGCAATAGTTCTAAGTGTGGCAATTTCATCGGCATACTTCTTGGCGTCTTCGGCCTCAAGTTCGTCGGCAAGCTTTTTCGCAGCCGGGCTAAGTCTTTCGGCGAAAGAATCGGCAAGTTCACGGTTGCCAGACAAAATTGCATTAGACCACTGCGCGTAGGAAAAGCCAGACTGCTGCAAAGCAAGACTAAGGTCTGTTCCAAAGGTTGAAATTAAAGCGCCAATGCTTTCCTGGAAACCACGCTCATTCAAAGTAGTGGAGCCCTCTGCAGTTAGACCGGAAAAGTCCCCACGCAACCCCTCTGTAGCAAGATTGAAAGCAAAAACAAACGGGTTGTCTTGCTCGGCGGCAGCAGCTAACTCTTTAGCCAAGTTCTGAGCCAACAAAGCACGAGTGTTCTTACCAATAGCAATCGCTTGACGCTCGAAAGCATCAGAACTATTGTCCAGAAGATCGGCCAAAGCCTCTTCTTCGCCGTTAGTGGCCGCAAGCGCACGAGAGTATTCGCTAATCTGTTCGCCAGCCTCGCCAGCAACCTCACCGATAACAGTGAACTCACCGATGTTGTCAGCGGTGGCATTGGCAAAGTCTTTGCTGTCCTGCTTTACCGCCTCAAGAATTGAACCCCAGTTTTCAAAACGCTCTTCCAGGTCCTGGGTGGCATTCGAAGCTTCATTCATCTTCGAAACAATGGCCTCAATAGCAGCGCTAACAGCAAGGAGAGCGCCAACGCCAAACGCAGACTTCAACCCCTTCACGGCAAACCCGAAAGCTTTAGTGTATCTCGCGGCCTCCACAAATCGAAGACCAGCCAACTTAACTCTTGCGGAATAAGCCGCCAAGCTTGCGCCAGCAGTCTGAAGTCTAAGTTTTTGCGTCTGCAAAGAAAGATTAAAAGCCGTCGAGGACACAACAGTCTTGCGCATAGCGGCCTGAGACCTTGCTAGGGCAATAACGCGCTTCCTCTTTGTGACAAGGTTTTGCTTCTCTAACGCATCTTCTTTAGCGTCAACTATAATTTTGCTTTGAGTTGCGCCCCTAATCTGATCGACAGAAACCTTCACCAAACCAATTGTTCCAAGAAGCTCAGTCAAAGCCGTCCCCGCGCCAGCAAAGCTACCCCCAAGCCTTGCCATGGCGGCAACAAGCAAAGAAGAAACCCCGATAGCGGTAAGCATCACCGCAGAGATACCAGCGATAAACTGACCAACCGGGTTCTTCAAAATTGTTTCCAGAGTGCTTAAAAGCAAGCTGAAACCCTCAACAACAATAGAAACCGGTCCCGAAATTGAACCCAACGCTGCGGCTACCGCCGTGAAGTTATTCTTCAGAACCGCCAGTCTTTCAGACAGCGTAGAAGTAATAATAGAATACTGCTCTTGAAGTTCCGTACCCTCGTCGAAACCAATCTTCGCCAAAGTGATTTGTTCTTTGACCTGCTCAACACCCTGAGCCAGTTTCAACAGTGTTGGGACGTCACGCACGGAGGTGATCCCCAGTTGCCGCAATGCGCCATCCGCGCCAGTGCCGGCAGCATTCAATCCCTCAAGAATTGCAACAACCTGTTCGGTTCCGCTACCGGCACCCCAGGCGGCAATGAACTCTTCTTGGCTTTGACCCGCTATCCTTGCGAAATCTTCCAACTGTTCCCCGCCGACGGCAACAGCTTGCTGAATTTCCGTAAACAACCTTGTAAAGGTACCTCGCGCAAGTTCCGGGCGCGTACCCACAGAAGCAAGGGCAGAAGAGAAACCAATTAGCTCGGCGGCAGAGAAGCCGGCAACGTTTGCAACCGATGCGATCTGTGTAGAAATAGCAATAATGTCAGACTCGGTAGCGACCGCGTTGACACCAACCTTCAGAATTGACGAACCCAGTTTTTCGAACTGACCGTTCACGCCGTCAACCAACTGGTCCAAACGACCAAAAGCTGTAGCGGCAGCATCTGTGGTCACATCTGTGGTGGCAGAGAATTGTGCAACCGCTTTAGTGAAGTCGTCAACAACATCAACCGCCACGTTCAGCTGACCAGCAAGTGTTGCAATTTCTGCCAGGTCAGAAAAGCTCACGGGCAGGTCTTTGCTGAGGTTAATCAGGTCAGTTCTTAGCTCGTTAACCTTAGCCCTAGTCTCATCCGTGCCATCCTGCGTGGTACGAATAACGTCAGCGAAAGATCGCTCAAAGTCAGCGGCAACTTTAACGACACCGGCAACAGCACCAACCAGCGCTGTACCAAAAATGGTTGCCGTGTTTGCAACATCGTAAAGCGCGTACCTAAGCCTGGGTAGGTGTGAAGTTAGTTGAACAACGTTCCTGTCAACACTCTTAAGCTGCCTGTCCTGCGCCAAAAAGTAATTCAAAGAACGCTTGACAGCACCCTCTTCAACACTTTGCCTTACCGCATTGTCAATTTTCTGTTGAAGCTGCGCAACCTTCTGCTGCTCACTGCTGGGGAAAATATCATTAAGCTTGATTTGGCGAAAGCCAAGACCCTCCAGGCTTGTGTTCTGGCTAGCAAAAGCGCGACCAGCTCGTCTGCCCGTTTCCTCAAGCTGGGACTCTAACCTTACCGTGTTTAGGGTTGCTTCTTTTAGCTTGGCGCTAAGCTCAATAACTTCAGCAATTGCCTGCTGGTTACCTTCTTGAGCTGCTGGACCAATCTGTTCAAGTTTCTTGTTGAGAAAATCAACTTCGCCAAGAGAAGCTTCCGCTTCCGTTTGCAACTTGTCAAAAGCGATAAGCTCGTTAGCGTAAGGCTTGACACCACCAACATCTGCCCCCGAAAGCCTGTCCCGAAGGCTCTTGATGGGACCCTCGGCCGACCTGGCAGTATTCGCCACTTCCTCAAGGGCTTGGCTGTACCTAATAAGCTGAAGCTGTTGAGGATCAGCAACCTGACCGCCACCCCCAAGAAACTCGCTAAGACTTGTGCCAACCTCGCGCAGCTTAGAAGAAAGAGAAGTTATTTCCCCGCTACTAAGCTTGGTGAACTGGTCTCTAACCTCTTTTAAGCTCAGCTTGCTTATAGACTTTTGAAACTCTTTACCCGTTTGCGCAACCGCAGACTTTAAATTATTTACAGACTTAACAGAGTCCTTGGACTCTTTCTGTACGTTTTTCGTGCCCTTGGCAAAATTAGTTTGTGCCCTGCCGGCATCGACAAAAGCTTCCCCCATGTCCTGCACATCACGGCGCAGTGCCCTCACCTCAGCGGTAAGGTCCTTTAGGATTTTACCTAAACCGGAGTCTTTTCCGCCAAACTCAAACTCAACTTTGTCTTCAGCCATATTATAACTATTCTACCTTATGGGCGGTTTTTCCCTTGTAGAATCTGCGGCTCACCAGACTTTCTAGGTGCCGGGCGCACGGCACCCTTCTTTTTTTCCTGCTCCTCAAGCCACTCGTCACGAGTTGGCATCTCATCGCCATCCATAAGTCGAGGCTCTGTGACAAAGTAAAGACCGTGCGACTTGTTCTTCTTCTTGCCCTGCGCTTCCTGGGCGCGCTCTACGGCCGCACGAGACTTAGACACACGAGGTTTAGCGTCAAAGGTTACACGATCGGACTCATCCCACCATAAAGGTATTCCATCCCGATACCAGTCATCAAGGATGTAATGGGCTTTGAATAAACGATAATCCCAAATGTCCCAGTCTTTATGGGAAGGGTCATCAAAAATTACCGCCTGCGGGGGCTGACCAGACTTAACCGCCGCTTTGAGTAGAGTCCTAAACCACCCGTGGTCACTCCAGGTTAGGACTTGGCTAAAAAATCTTCATTCACCGACAACATAAACAAAGCAGTAGCAGCACGCATCTTTTCAATGCCTTCGCTAATCATAGTGATCGCCGCAAGCGGAAGAGAAGCGCGAAGCTCCTCAGCCTCGTCAAAAGAAATGCCAACCTGCTCGTCACCACTCGGTGAAACAACTTTCTCTATGTAAGCCTCCCAAAGCAAAGAGGTAAAGTAAGAGTCCCTTTGGGGCTCCTCAATCTCAACTTTTTCTGTCTCGCCGCTAAGAGCGTTCCGATTCTTTTCATACTTAATCGGGTACTTCTCCGTACACATTTCAAAAATCTCGTTACGGCGACCCTCAGAAATTCCCCTAAGGTGGAAAGTATATTTAGTGCCACCCATTGACTCAATGAGATTGTCCCTCTTGTCGAGAATCTCATCACGCCTTTTCATAATCTTGTCAATTTCTTTTTTGTCAAGACCAAGGGTTTCCATCTCCGCGGAGATTTTATTGATCTGGTCATTCAGCTCGGAAATATCAAAAGCCGAATCCTCATCAATGAATATTTCAATCTGACTGGTTGGGTAAGCCCTATTTTTTACCGCATCAACAATTTTGAAAACGCCGGGTTTCTTGGCTTCCGCGACCATGTTTTCTACTTCAGACAATGTTCCTCCTAAATTAGGTACGAACAAATCCTACCACGGGCAAAGAAAAACCCCCGCCTTTCTAAGCGGGGGTCTCTCTTGTCCTAAAGTATTAGGAAACTGTTACCGCGCAGGT
>CAKZKU010000280.1 GCA_937124545.1 uncultured Microbacteriaceae bacterium
GACACCGGATTGACTCCCATCCTTCTGTGGCCCTCGCGTACCTCCGTCATCCGGAGAGTTGATTCCTACGCAGCGATTGGGGAGGCTGCGCCCACCGAGGCGCACGCCCAGTCGTAGTAGCGCAAAAGTTCTTCGTTGTTCTTGTCCCACGTGTTGTTCTCGACGGCCACCCGAGCGGCCCGGGAAAACTGGTCTCGCAAGGCGTTGTCGGTCACTAGGGCCTCGACCTTCTCGGCGAAGGCTCCCCATCGGGTGTGATCCACCAGGTATCCATCGACGCCGTCGCGGATGAGGTTTCGTTGCCCGCCTTTTTGCGGTGCGATCACCGGAAGCCCAGAGGCGTGGGCTTCTTGGATGGTTTGGCCAAAAGTCTCTTCGGTGCCGCAATGGACAAACACATCCATCGCCGCATACGCATCGGCGAGTTCTTCCCCGGATAAGCGACCGGTGAAAGTTACCCGCTGGTGAGCAAAGTGCTCTTCTAGCTCCGCTCGGTCGGGACCATCCCCGACGATCACCAGGCTTGTGCCGGGAAGGGTACTGACCTCGCGCAGCCTGGCCACCTGTTTTTCTGGCGCCAGCCTTCCGACGTATCCGATGATCTTTTCCCCTTGTGGCGCCCAGGTATCACGAAGGGCTTGTGCCTGTGGGTTTGATGCTCGCGCGGGGTGAAACAGTTGCGCATCGACGCCTCTACCCCACACTTCGACGTTGGTGATGCCGTTGCTGCGCAGAAAATCCTTGCCATCTGTGGTGGGGGCGAGACTGAGCGTGGCGGGCTTGTGAATGGCCGTGGTGATCGCTTGAAGTAGGGGGCCAGCAAATTCCAGCCCATAGCGTTCCATGTAACCGGCGACATCTGTTTGATACACCGCAATCGAGGGAATGCCCCGTTTAGCGGCATAGGCCAGGGATTGTCCCCCCAGCCAGAAGGGTGCTGCTGCGTGAATAAGGTCCGGGGCAAAACGATCCAGCGTTTGGGTTACCTGCGGTGTCGGAATCGCGACGGGAAATCCTCCCAGCGGAACAAAAGGACACGTCACCACGGGAAACCCGTGGTACTCGGGCCCCACGGAGGTTGGCGCCACAATCAGCACATCGTGACCATGCTGAGCGAGCGTATCCACCACCCTCAGGACAGAGTTGGTCACCCCGTTCAGTGACGGGAGGAAAGACTCCGTGACGAGGGCTATTTTCATCCGACCGCACTGAGTCGATGACGCTCGCGTCCTACAGCCTGGTAGTAGCGGGCAAAATCCAGAGAGGACTTCACCATGTGTACCCGATAGTCATCGGTCGCCGCGTTTCGGGTAGATATTTCGGCGATAACGTGACCGGCGAACCCTGCCTGGGTGACCGCTTCCAGCGTTTTCGCTACCGGTTGTGACCCGTGGCCTGGACGCAGGTGTTCGTCGAGAAGGTGAAACTTTTCTTTGGGGCTGGTGCCATCGCAGAGATGGATGTGAGCGAGGCGATCTCCCCACTGCCTGGCCAGAGACAGAGCGCTCACATCCTGCATGGCCGCGTGGGAAAAATCCAGCGTCAGGTGGGGAACATCGAGAGACCCGGGGTTCCAGCCCGGTGCATACGCCTCGAAGGTGAAGCGTGACGAACACCACCCAAACATGTTCTCCACGGCGACGATCACATCGTGTGCCTCAGCAACCTCTTTGACATGGTCGGCAAATCTGCGGGCGTAACCGAGTTGCCACCGGAAGGGTGGGTGCACGACGACAGTGTTGGCGCCGAGCATGGCGGCGAGCTCTCCGCTGCGGTGAAGTTTCCCCGCTGGGTCGTAACCCATCACCCCATGGGTGAAGGCCAGCACGGGGGCGTGGATGGACAAGATGGGAAGGTCGAAGCGGCGTGACAAAAAGTCCAGCACCCGTGGGTCGTAGGTTTGCGGGTCGTTCGTGATCATCACTTCGACGCCGTCGGCGCCTGCGTCCTTGGCCAGTCGGAACGCGTCCTCCAGCTTCAGGGGGAAAAACGAACTTGTGCTTACACCAACAGTGTTCATGGCTCTCACGGTAAAAACACGTGGGAAACAGGAGTGAAAGCGCAGGTTACGTGTTGACCACTATTTGCTGACTCTGTGCTGCCCGCCCTGGCGGGCGGCCACCCGGCTCTCGTACTTCACGTGAAAATCAAACGCAATGTCACAACAATCTTGTGATTTTTTGTGACATTATGATGGTACTGAGCTGGCCCAAAGGAGTAACAGTATGTGGTTGTCCGATGTTTTCGGCGTCAAAAAACCGGTGATTGCCATGCTTCACCTGATGGCACTTCCGGGTGATCCCGGCTACGACCCCGCCGGCGGAATGGCAGCCATTCTGAAGCGGGCCGGACGCGAGCTCCAGGCCCTTCAGGGCGGGGGCGTAGACGCGGTGATGTTCTCTAACGAGTTCAGCCTGCCCTACCTCACGAAGACCGAGCCGATTACGTCGATTGCAATGGCCCGAGTAATCGGGGAGCTGCGATCAGAGATTTCCGTGCCGTTTGGTGTCAATGTCTTGTGGGACGGAATGGCGTCGATCGAACTGGCGACCGCCACCGGTGCCTCGTTCGTCCGGGAAATCTTTACCGGCGTCTATGCCAGCGATTTTGGACTGTGGGACACCAACGTCGGTCAGGCAGCCCGGCATCGCGCACGCTTGGGTGCTCAGGGGGTGAAACTGCTATTCAACATCGTTCCGGAGTCGGCAACCTACCTCGCCCAACGCGACATTGTCGATCTCACCAAAACAACTGTTTTCGCGACCTTGCCGGATGGTTTGTGTGTATCGGGCCTTACAGCCGGAGCATCGACAGACACCCAGGTGTTGACGCAGGTTAAAGGTGCCGCGGGTGATGTGCCGGTCTTCGTGAACACTGGTGTTAAAGCACACAACGCTCAGGAGCAACTCTCTATCGCTGATGGTGCAGTGATCGGCACTTATTTCAAGCATGACGGTGTTTTTGAAAACGAAGTTGTGCAGTCACGCGTCGAAGAACTGATGGCGGAGGTCACAGCACTGCGGTCCTGAAGAAACACAAAGCCAAGGCTGTGCGGGGTCAGCGGTAGCCTAATGAGTAACGGTTTTCCGAAAACAAGGAGGTTGCGGCGATGAGTTCGGAACACAAAGTTGTGGTCGCGGTTGCGGTAGCGAGGCAGGGCCAGGAGGCCACTCTTGCCCAGCGGCTGGAGGAGGTCGCGAGAGCTTCTTGGGCCGAAGAAGGCGTGGTCCGTTATGCGGTACACGCTCTGCAGGACACTCCTGGCAGTTTCATGATGGTCGAGGTTTATTCGTCCGAGAGCGCCTTTGAGGCTCACTTGGCGACTGACCACGTTGTGGCGTTGATTGCTGACCTCCCCACGTTGGTCGAGGGTGATTTGACCGTGTACCAGGGTGTTGCCGAGCCTTACTCGGCCGGGCCAAAAGGAAGGGTGTAGCCATGGCGGTCGAATCGAGTGCAGACAAGATTGGCTATCGGCTACCCAAATGGGAGTTGCCCGACCTCTCCGGGTCGCTGGTGCAGGTAGCGGAGGCAGGCCATCCGGCGACGTTGATTGCTTTTGTCTGTAATCACTGCCCTTATGTGCAACACGTTGAGGCTGCCTTCGGCGAGATGGTGGACTCCTTTGCCCCCGCAGGACTGAGGACGCTCGCCGTGATGAGCAACGACGTTGGTACGTATCCCGAGGACGGCCCCGAGGGCATGATTGGGCAGAAAGAAAGAGCCCACTGGAACTTTCCCTACCTTGTTGATGCCAGCCAAGACTTTGCCCTCGAGCTGGGCGCGGTGTGTACACCCGACTTCTTCCTTTTTGACTCCGCGCTCGCAGTGACCTATCGAGGGGCCTTTGATGCATCCTCGCCGAAGAACGGCAACCCGGTGACGGGGGAGCTCTTGAGTGAGGCCATCACCCTCACACTCGCTGGTGAGTCTGTACCCCTTCCTCACCGCCCAGCCATGGGCTGTGGGATTAAGTGGGCTGAGGGCAAGGAACCCGCTGGCGCATAATGGTTGACGTTTCTCAGGACCGCCGGAAGCTTCTAGCCACCGAGCGTAAACAGAAGATCTTGGAGTGGGTCGCAGCCGAAGAGGCCATCGACTTTGCGAGCCTTGCGCGCCTTCTCGACGTGTCCGTGATGACGGTGAGGCGGGACGTGGGAAACCTAGTCGATCAGGGCTATATGACCCTCACGCGGGGCGGAGCTTCGGCTCACCTGTCCCGTTCGCTCGACATCTTGGTGAATCCGCGGGCAAATGACTCGAGCGTTGCCAAAGCGCGGATCGGGGAGTATGCCGCGCGCAATATGACGCCGGGAAACGTCGTTTTTGTGGGCACCGGGTCCACGACGGCGCAATTTATTCAGTTTCTCGATCCTAATCAAGACCTGACGGTGATCACACCCTCTTTGCCGCACGCCTCTTTTCTTGCCTCTCGCGGAGTTCGCGTTGTCAGCACCGGCGGGTTGGTCGCGACCGAGGACCTGGCTCAAAGTGGTGATATCGCCACGTCTGTAATTTCGCGGTATTACGCAGACATTGCCATCGTGGGGGCCAACGGGATCGCTTTGAAGACGGGCTTGACCGAGGTAGACATCGAAATTGCTGAATTGAACCGGCACATGATTGAGCAAGCTTCGGAGACGTGGGTGTTGGCAGATTTGTCAAAGGCCGGAGTGAAGAGCCCATTCCAGGCGGCACCTCTGGTGGAAATTGATTCGATTATCACTACACATGATGGGCATGATTTGTACGAGCACGAAGTTGAAGGAGCGTGCGTTGTTGTCAGCACACCGCTGTCCTCCTTTTCATTCCCCTCGGGCGAATAAGTCACATGTATTAACAAGATTGGTGTAATCTTTTGTTATAGGTAGGTTCCGGGGCACCGTGAACGGCCTACATTTCACCACACAATTCGCTGCGTTACTGAATGCAGCGGTGTCAGGAGGGCATGATGACCACCATCGCATATCTGGGTATGGGAACAATGGGGAGCGGGATGGCCGCCAACCTGTCTCGAGCCGGGCACGAAGTGAAGGCTTGGAACCGGTCGGCAAAACCCAACGCCGTTCTGGAGGCTGCAGGTCTCGCAGTCACTACCGACCTTGATGTGGCCCTGCAGGGTGCTGAAGTTGTGATGTATTGCCTCTCCGATGACGCAGCCGTCGAAGATTTGGTATTTGGCGCGCACCAGCTGTTATCGAAAGTTCCCGACGGCGCTGTGGTGGTTGACATGTCAACCATCGAGCCGGCCACGAGCGCCAAGGAGCGCGCGGCATTCGAGGATCGCGGGAATCCCTTCATTGATGCGCCGGTGTTTGGCACCAAAGGTGAAGCTGAGGGTGGCGGACTGTGGGTAGTGGCCGCTGGCGACCGGGAGATTTTTGACCGGATCAAGCCACTTCTCGACGCTGTGAGTGAGACCGTTCACTACATGGGTGAAGGCGGCAAGGGCACAGCGATGAAGCTGGTGGGTAACCTGCTTGTCGCTTCTCAGCTGCAAGCGCTGGGCGAGGCACTGACCTTGGCGAAAAAAGCTGGGCTGGATTTGGCGGATGTTCAGGGCGTGCTGGATGTTGCAGACTTCAAGACCCCGATCTACGCGGGTGTTGGTCGTGGTGCACAAGCCGGCGATTACACGGTGAACTTCGCGCTCAATTTGATGTTGAAAGACGCCAAACTCATCCAGGCCTTTGCGCAGCGAATGGGAACTCCCGTTCCGACAGCGGCAACGGCGCAAAAGTACATTGAAGCGTCCATCGCTGATGGAAACGGTGAACTCAACGCCTCCGCACTCATCCTTGCCATCGCGAAGGAAGGCGGAGTGGATCTTGCTCAGTAGCGCTGCGCAGTCCATGTTTCACCCGACATCCGGTAGATGTATCAACATTGCGATGGATTTGGGCGTGTTCGGCGCCCGAGCTTTCTCCAACGGCATTGAGAACCTTCCCGAGGCCTTATCGAAGATTGCAGGAGCTGGACCCGAGGTTATCCAGGTAAACCCTGGTGGTTTGCGCACGCTCGTTGATGCGGGCCTGTCCGATGCCGTGACGGTCGCGCTGCGCCTCGATGTGACCAACGTCTACGAACCACGGGTCGTGGAAAAAGCGTGGGACACCGCGCACCCCAACACCTTGGCCGATGCGGAGCATCCGAGCGTGGGGTGCGTGGTTCTAAATTTGTTGGAGCTTGATGGTAACTCGGCCCTCCAGGAACAGTGTGTTGCCAATATTCAGGAAATCGGTGCCCTTGCGAGGGCTCGCGGCATATCTCTGATGGTCGAACCCCTGGTGATGTCAACAAACCCGGAAGGTGGAATTTCCTCCGTAAGCGATCCGGAAAAGATCGCGACCCTCGTTCGCCAGGCTGTTGAACTGGGCGCAGACATCATCAAAGTTGACCCGTGTGAACCCATGGAGCGCTTTAGCGAAATTGTCGAAATTGCCGACCCGATTCCTGTCCTCGTGCGCGGAGGCGGAAAGGTAACCACCAGAGAGCTTCTTGAGAGAACCCGAGTGGCCATCGATGTGGGAGCCCGCGGTGTTGTCTATGGCAGGAACGTGGTGCAACATGCCCACCCTGAGACGTTGATTGCCGCGCTAGCTGCGATCGTCCATGATGATGCGTCACTCAAGGATGCGCTCGCATTGGTGAAGGAGTAGTTGTGGAAACGATGAAGGCTGCCGTAATCACGGAGGTCGGCACGGTTCAAGTGCAGGACATTCCGATTCCTGAGCTTGGGCCGAGAGAGGTGTTGGTAAAAATCGGCGCCGCGTCGATTTGCTCCTGGGAGCAGCGCACCTTTGTGGGGAAGCAAAAGCCGGGTTTGCCTTTTTTTGGGGGACACGAAAACGCCGGTGAGGTAGTTGCTGTTGCCGAGGGTGTGAGAACAGTAAAGCCGGGGGACAGGGTGACACTGGGCCCCACCCAGTGCGGTACCTGTCGAGCGTGCCTGAGGGGCGAAGACAAGGGTTGCCCGGAACACTTCCAGTATTTTTCTCTCAAGGGCGGCGACCTAGGACCGGGAGGTTTCTCGGAGTACAAAGTGCACCGTGAGGATGGCTGTTTCCCGGTGGGAGATGCGCCCTACGAGTTGGCCTGCTTGGCGGAACCCCTCTCGTGTGCGGTGCATGCCGTTCGCCTGATGGGGATGAAGGAGGGTGACTCTGCTGTCGTGTTTGGCGCTGGACCCATGGGGCTTCTCAACGCACTCGTGTTGAATGCTGCGGGCGTTGACGTACTGCTCGTCGACATGGACGAAGAACGACTCGAGCTTGCCCGTGCAAACGGGATCAGCAACACTCTGTGCAGTTCAGGGGATGCTGTAGAGGACATTCTTCAGCGCTACCCCGGTGGTGTTGATGGCGTGGTGACGGCCATTGGTTCGCGAGCCGTGAACGAGCAGGGGTTGAAGATTCTCCAGCCGCGGGGAACACTGTGCCTTTTCGCTTCGGCGCATCCGGTGGAACCGCTGGAAGTCGACCCCAATTGGGTTCACAATGCCGAGGTGCGGATTATCGGCGCCGTTAGTGCCGATATCTCTGACCATGCGCGTGCCACAGAGATGATTCGCAACGGTGAAATCGACTTGTCGCCCATTATGGAAAAAACCTACCCACTTGATCAGGCCCAGGAAGCTTTTGAGTACCTGAGCGCAAAACCGTCCTACCGTGTGGCGTTGATTCCCTAGTAGCCCAGCTCATGCAGCTTGTGCATCGTCTCTTTCGTGGCGTGATAGAGGTCGGTGTAGGCCTCGTGCAGGGGGGCATACGTGTCGGCCAGCTGATCGTTCGGTGCCACAACAGATCCGTTGCCCTGCCATTCTTTGATGGCGTCGGGACCCTGAACCCATCCCAGTGCCAGGGCCGCTAAAAACGCGTCTCCGTAGGAGGCGCCCACCGTTAGAGGGGCTACACGCTGGGGGACCCCGCTGATGTCGCTAACAATTTGCAGCCATACGGGGTTTTTGGTGCCGCCGCCGACTGCCTGAATGCTGTGGGGTGGCGCACCCATGTCAGTAAACATGTCCACGTGTTGCTTGATCCCGTGGCCCATGCCCTCGAGAGTGGCGCGGAAAAGATCAGCCCGCGAATGGGTGAGGCTGAGCCCAAAAATCATGCCCTTTGCCCGGGGATCATTGATCGGGGTTCGCTCACCCGAGAAATATGGCAACACAATCACGCCCTCCGAGCCGGGGGACGACTCGCCAGCTTCGCGGCTGAGCACCGCGTAAGCAGGTTCTCCTCCCGCCTCCTCCGCAGCCACGAGCTCCGAGGCGAACGAGTCTCTAAACCAGCGCGTGAGGGCACCAGAGGTAGCCATTCCCGCCAGTAGACACCAGGTACCCGGGAACAAATACGGGGCAACCCATAGGCGTTTGTCCCTGGCTTGGTCATTGTCCGTCACCTGGATCATGAAAATCGTTGACCCGTACATCAACATCATTTCGCCGGGCTGCGTGACCCCAACGCTCACCGATTCAGCTCCTGCGTCAATGGTGCCCACCGTGACTGGCGTCCCCTCGGGCAGCCCGGTTTCTTTCGCGGCCCATTCCGTCAGGCCGCCGGCAACCTCATGGCTCCAGGCGAGTTCGGCAAGGCGTGAGGTCTCGACAATGCCCTCGTTGAGCTCTTCGTTCCACTCTCTCTTCCACGGATCGTAAGACGGGTGGTGAGATCCAGCAGAGAAGTGATCCACCACGACCCGCCCGGTCAGCCGGGCGACGATGAACGTGGTGGCGGTGACGAACCATCGAGCCTTTTTGTAGACCTCGGGTTCGTTCTTCTTAAGCCACAGAATTTTTGGCAGCGTGGCCTGAGAGGACAGAGCATTTCCGCAGGCATTGAAAATGTAATCTTCGCCAAACCGCTCGTTCATTTCCGTGATTTCCTCAACGGCTCGGGTGTCCACGCCGTAGAGGATTCCATTTCGCAGGGGTTGAAAATTTTCGTCCATCGGCAAGACGTCAGGGCCAATCGCGCTTACTCCGAGCCCTTTCACGTCGGTAGGCGAAACGCCTGGAGTCGCGAGTAGCGCGTTGCTGACTGTAACCACATCTCCCCACCAGGTGCCCTCAGCATCGTGTTCGGCCCACCCAGCTCGGGGGAAAATAATGGTGTGAGGCTGCACCTCGGTCGCCACGACCGCGCCGTCCGCATTGACGAGAACGCCCTTGGTTTCATATGTACCAACATCGATACCCATTACAAGTTCTTGGGACATGGCCTACCTCCGAATTTAGATTGTCATCTATCTTTCTAGTGCTGCGGGAAAGTCTGAAACGATCTGGGTAATCAGCTGGGCGAGTCCCTCCAGGTCATCCAACGAACACAGCTCGACCCCTGTGTGGGTGTAACGCGTTGGCCAACTCAGATCAATCACCGGGATTCCGCCGTTAACCAACTGGACATAGGACGCATCTGTGAGAATTCCCACTGTCGCGTGCCGCTGCAGCGCCAGTCCCGCTGCGCGGGCCGATTCCTCGGCGTGGGCAACCAATCCGGGGTGGGGAATCACTCCGTTGAGTGTTCCCCGGCCGTGGAAACTGTAGAGACCCATGACAGGCCCTTCGCCCACGCGAACTCCGTTGGGAGTTCCCATCTCGGGGGTATCTCCGGCGGCAACCAAGTCCAGTGAGATGGCGGCGGTGGGCTTCAGAACCTCCGCTGCCATCATTGCTCCCCGCAGGTTGAATTCTTCCTGGACACTTGCGACTAAAACGACGTTGACCGGAGCCGGATTGCTCTTTAGGTGAGCGGCCAGTTCCATAAGAACAGCGCAACCGCCGCGGTCATCGAGGCTGGTCGCCGTCACTCTGTTGTTGGTGAGGTGTTGGAACCTGGGCTCATAGGCGACGTGGTCGCCCACTCTGATGCCGAGTTGCAGAACGTCCGCCTGTGATTGAGCACCGACATCGATGTACGCCTTGTCGATGGTTGGCACTTGGTATTTCATTGCCTCGGGCGTGAGGTGATGTGGCGGGGTACCCATCACGCCGGCCACGGCATCACCCTGCGAAGCTTGGATAGAAACAACGCTTCCAGGAAGCACTCGCTCGGGCAGCCCGCCCAAGCGCACAACCCGGATGAAACCGTCGTCCTCAATTTTAGTGACGACCATTCCGAGCTGGTCCGTATGGGCGAACACCATAACCGTGTGTTCGCTCGGCGAGCTGGCGGGGAAATGTGCCATCACATTTCCCAGCGAATCAACCTCCACCTGGTGCGAGTATGACCCAAAATCATCCCGCATCAAAGCCACCATCGGGTCCTCGCGACCCGATGTGGCGACCGTCAAGCAGTATTTCTCGAGCCTTTCAACAAGGCTCATGATTCTTTTGGACCCTTAGCGATTTTGCGTGCCATTCGCCGCTTGTCGACGTAAACGTTCAACACCATCACGGCGACCAGCACAAAGCCTTGAGCGAGTTGGTAGAAGAACTGGCTGAAACGCAGAGCGTTGAACCCTGAAGCCACCATCTGAAGCACGGCTGTGGCGAGGATGACCCCGGTCACCGTGCCAAAGCCACCGTACGGGTTTACCCCACCCAGCACGACAATCACGATTGCGAGCAACACGTAAGAGCTTCCGTAATCTGGGTTGGCACTCGCAGAGCGCGAGGCGATGATCAATCCGGCTAGTGCTGAGAGTCCGCCGGAGAGGGTGTAAGTCATCAGGAGTACTTTGTTGACGTTGATCCCGCTGTAGCGCGCCGCTTCTTGATTGGCGCCCACCAAGATGGACTGCATTCCCAGACCCGTCTTGTTGATGAAGATTGCGACACCGACCCCGGCGACCAGCAGAATAACCATCGGCATCGGGATACCCCACAGCGAGCTGTTCCCGATCGCGACAAACTCCTCAGGAAGGCCAATGATCGACTGGCCGTTTCGGACGCCCACCGCAATGCCGTTGTACAAGGTCAGAGTTGCCAGGGTGGCAAGGATTGGCGTCACCCCAATTCCCGCGATGATGAGCCCGTTGGCGAGACCTGCCACCAATCCAACGAAAATTCCCACCGCAATCGTGATGACGATCCAGACATAAACGTTTCCGCCCCCCTCGCTAACTTGTGTCACGAGGAGATAAGCGGTCGACAGCGCTGCCAGATTGGACATCGAGACCACTGAGAGATCGATTCCGGCTGTGAGCATCGCCAGCATCACGCCCAGCGCTAAAAGAGCAATTTCAGGAATCTGGAATGCCATAGAGACAAAGTTCCGAGGGGTCAGAAAGAGCTCGGGTACCAGAATGCTGAAAGTGGCAAAAACGATGACGGCAACAATGATCAGCTGAGTCAGCTTGCGGTCACTCAACAAGCTCTTCACGAGGTTTTGGCTGATGTCCTTCATTGGGAGTCCTCCTCGGCGACGGTGACCGTCTGTTTCATCCGGCGCTTGTCAGCCACGGCTTGTGCGATCACTCCGATGAGCAGCATCAGTCCGACGGCAGCGCGCTGCCACGACCCGGGGACACCCAAGAGGATCAGGTTGTCTTTGATCAGGTTGATCAGCAGCACTCCCAAAATGGTTCCAGTGACGGTGCCGTAGCCACCCATGATGCTTGCTCCACCAAGCACGACGGCCGCGATGATTTCGAGCTCGGTTCCCGCCAGGTCGTAGGGGTCGGCTTTACGTTGGAGAGAGACGTAGAGAATGCCCGCCACACCGGAAATCGCGCCGACGAGCATGTAGATGCGCGCTTTGGTCCAGCGTACGTTCATTCCCATGCGCCGCGCGGATTCTTCGTTACCCCCGATGGCAAAAATAGTCCGACCAAACATTGTTCGGCGCATCATCCAGGCCAGGGCGATCGCCAAAATAAGAATCGGGATTACCAACACGTGCAAGCGGGCGAGTGTCCCCGAACTGGTTTCGACGGAGAACAAATCGGCAGTGGAGAATTCATCGAGGCCCAGCGGAATGTTTGCGATATACACCGAACCCACATAGCTGAGCAAGAAACCGCGGAACATGCCGGCTGTTCCCAAGGTCGCGATCAGGGTTGGAAGCCCAAATCCTGCAATCAGTAAGGCGTTGATGCTGCCCAATATGGCCCCCACAATCGCTGCCAAAATCAGCGGAATGATCAAGCTGTAGGTGTCGAGCTCAAACCGCAACATGATGACGACAGTGGTGTAGCCGGCAAATATTCCGATAATCGGGAACGAAATATCGATACCGCCGCTGACCAGGACAATAAGCAGCCCGAGCGCGAAGAGAATCTCGATCAGAGAACTGCGCAGGAGGTCAAAGGGGGTTGCGATGCTGAAAAAAACAGAGTTGTTGAGTCCGATGACGAGCGAGAGAACGACGATTGCAGCGATCAGAAAGAGCTCGTTCGGAGACCCGAAGAGCTGGAGTCCTTTTCGTTGGGAAAGAGGGGTGATGTAGCTCACGCTGCCAACTCCTTATATAGCGATGTTTCCTCGATAGCGGCGCCGTCAAACTCCGCCCCGGTTTCTCCCTGATGAACGATGAGAACCCGGTTCGCAATTTGAACTATTTCCGGGATGTCATCTGACACAATCACCACGGCCATTCCGTCGAGGGCTTTTTGACGAATAATTTCCAAGATGTCGCGTTTTGATCCAATGTCCACCCCGACGGTGGGGCCGTTGAGAATAAGAACCGACGGACTCATAGCCAGCCATTTCGCCAGCACGACTCTCTGCTGGTTCCCGCCCGACAGCGAGGTCGCGGGATTTTGCGGGTCGGTGGTCTTAATTTTGAGGTCAGCAATCCAGTTCGTGACTGTTTTGCGGATACTCTTTCCCTTCACGAAACCCAGCAAGCCCACAAAGTGCTCGATTGCCGCAGCCAAAACGTTTTTGGCAATGGGCTGGTGGAGGAAGAGCCCCTGGGTGAGACGATCCTGCGGAACATATCCAATGCCGGCTGCCACGGCCGAGCGGGGACCGTTGATAGAAATGGGGCTCCCGTTAACGGACACAGTGCCTGATTCGATGGGTGTCATTCCAAATAAAGCTTCGGCAATTTCATTGCGACCCGAGCCGAGCAAACCAGTGATCCCCAGGACCTCGCCAGCCTTGACGGAAAACGAAACATCTCGGAAACGGCCGAGGGAGCTGATCGAGTTGACCTCCAACACGGTGCGCGCATCCGCGGGAACGTCTGGCGCTAACCGAACCTCGTTCACTTCCTGGCCCGTCATGGCCGTGGCGATGGCTTTGCGGTCAAAGTCCTTGATGTTGCCCTCCGCAGTGACCGAACCGTTGCGAAGAATGGTGATGCGCTGCGCGATCTCTTGAACTTCATCAAGCTTGTGGCTGACAAACACGGTGGCAACGCCGCGATCCCGCAAGCCGTTGACAATGCCGAACAGGTGGTCGATCTCCTTGCGCGTGAGGGCGGTGGTGGCCTCATCCATGAAAAGGATTTTTACGCCTTGATTCAGCGCTCGAGCAATGGCAACGAGTTGTTTGGAAGACACCGGTATCGACTGAACGGTGGCATCAAGGTCCATCGCAACTCCCATGCGGTCGAGAGCGTTTTGAGCAATCTCGCGGTTGCGCTTGGGGTTGACGAGCTTTCTACGCTCCAGTACATCTGTCGACAGCGCAATGTTTTCCGCCACTGTGAGGTTGGGAATGAGAGAAAAATCTTGGAAAATGACCTGCACGCCTTGGGCGACAGCTTCCCTCGGAGAGAGGGAACGAAACTCTTCGCCATTGAGAACGATAGATCCCGAGTCCGCTGTTTCCACGCCGGACATGATTTTGATAAGGGTCGATTTGCCCGACCCGTTTTCTCCGGCAAGACAGTGAATGTCACCGGGTTCTACAGAGAAGCTGACATCGGAGAGCGCGACCGCTCCGCCAAACGCCTTTGAGATGTTTTTTGTTCCAAACACGCGTCTACTCCTTTGTAGGTAAGAGGTGAAGAGATGGGGCGCCATTTCTGGCGCCCCATCCTTCATTTTGCAGCTTCGCCTTGACTAGGCCAAGGCTAGACCCGCTCTTTAGAAGGGGTAGTCCGCTGCGTTGTCTTTGTCAACGATGACCCAGGCACTTCCGTACCACGTGGTGGGAACATCGGGACTTTGCTGGACGTTGTCGTAGCCATCGAGGCCAAGGTCCATACCTGAGCTGAGTTCTTCGCCGTTGACGAGCTTCTCAGCGATCTTCAACATGGCCTGGCCGGCGAGGGCTGGGTCCCAGAAGAAGATCTTGTCGACAGCACCTGAGTCCAGGAACTTGCCGGCAATCGAGGGAATCGAGGTTCCCATGACACACACAGAGTCCTCGAGACCGAGTTCTTCCATTGCGCGACCGATACCGGCGACGTCAACTGCTGAAGAGCCCTGAATTCCCTTGAGGTTCGGGTACTTCTTCATCAGTTCCTTGGTCTGCTCGTAAGCAATGTCAGCATCTTCCTTGGACTCGAGTGGGTCTTCCACGCGAACCACGTCAGGGTAGTCAGCTGCTGCTTTTGCCAGTGCGCCGGCGACCCACTGCATGTGGCTCTCAGCAGTCACCTGGCCAACGAAGGCAGCGTATTCACCTTCGTTACCCATGCACTCGGCGAGGTTGTCCATGATGGTCTCGCCGTAAGCAGTGTTATCGAATGCTTCGATGTCGGCGTCCGTGTTCTTCTGCGAGGCAGCTTCGTGGGTGACCACAACGATGCCAGCGTCACGAGCCTTCTGGAAGACACCTTCCAGGGACTCTGGTGAGTTCGGAACAACGGTGATGGCGTCAACACCCTGAGCGATGAGGTCCTCAACGAGGCGAACCTGCTTCTCGGGGCTGGCGTCATCCGCACCGGTCTGTGTTGCGTCGATTCCACTGTCGGATGCGAAGGCAACGATGCCCTCATCCATACGGTCGAACCAACCAACACCTGTGAGCTTCACGACGTTCACGAAACGAAGGTCGCTCGCGTCGGTTGAGCTACCCGAATCTGCGCCGGAACATCCGGCGAGCACGAGGGCAGCCGCAGCAGCAGTTGCTACTGCTGCTCCAATCTTGGTTTTCTTCAACGTTGCCTCCCTATTGTTTGATCACTCCCCGGCCGAAATGGCTAGGTTGTTGATTAGGTGTGAGAAAGATTACACTCAAAACACCATCAAATGTTTCGATGTGTGAAAATTCGGTCACAATAATGTGACGATTTGTGAATTGACAGAGGGGTCATCATGCAAAAAATTCTTAACTCAGCTGTTGAGTTTGTCGATGAGATGCTCGATGGCATCCTGCTCGCTCACCCGGCAGAGCTGAAATCTGTGGGGGGCGATAACCATGTTCTCGTGCGCGGCGACGCTCCGCGACAAGGAAAAGTTGCCATTACTACGGGTGGCGGGTCAGGACACCTCCCACTGTTCCTCGGCTATGTCGGCGCTGGCATGCTGGATGGAGTCGCTGTCGGAGATGTGTTCCAGAGCCCCTCGGCCGACCAGATGCTCGAGGCGACCAAGGCCGTTGATGGCGGGGCAGGAGTTCTCTACCTATACGGAAATTACGGTGGAGACGTCCTCAACTTTGATATGGCCGCTGAGCTCGCCGAGGTCGAAGGCATCCGTGTGGCTACCGTCATCGGAGCAGACGACGTTGCCTCAGCCCCGAAGGGGGAGGAATCCCGCCGCCGCGGTATTGCTGGAATCTTTTTCCTATACAAGGTCGCTGGTGCTGCTGCGGATGCCGGCTACGATCTGGATGCTGTTGTTCAAGCGACCTCCAAAGCGTCCGCTAACACTCGGACGATGGGCGTTGCACTCAGCCCCGTGACGTTGCCGGCCAATGGGAAGCCAACTTTTGAGCTACCGGTGGGCGAGATGGAAATCGGAATGGGTATCCACGGCGAGCCAGGGATTCGTCGGACCACCCTTGAGTCTGCCGATGCGATTACGTCCGACCTGGTGGCTCGAATCGATGAGGACCTTGAGCTTGCCTCCGGCGATGAAGTTGCCGTGCTGATGAACGGCCTCGGCTCGACTCCTCAAGAGGAGCTCTACATCATGTTTAAAAAGGTGTCGGAGATTCTGGGCGCCAAGGGCGTGAAGGTGTATCGGTCATATGTCGGTGAATTTGCAACCTCCATGGAAATGGCGGGTGCTTCGATCAGCATCATGCGTCTGGATGATGAGCTGAAGTCCTTTGTCGACCACCCCGTCAGCACACCTTTTTTCGCACAGATCTGATGGAGGGGCTGGTAAACGCCCTCGAGCAACTGGCGCAAGCGCTCGAGGCCAACGCGGACGAGTTCACTCACCTTGACAGTGAGGCCGGCGACGGTGATCTGGGTCTGACTGCGGGCAAAATTGCCGACGGGATCCGCAACGCGCTTGTGGAGCCTGGTGAATCGGTGAGGGGCTTGGTCCTCTCGGTGGGCAAAGAGGTGTCAAAAGCGGCTCCCTCAACCTTTGGAACGCTTTATGCAAGCGGCTTCCTCGCGGCTGGACTGGCACTTGATGAGTCCGACGACGCGCTGAGCCAATTTCACAAGGCGCTTCAAGCCGCTTTCGACAAGATTGCCCTGCGCGGAAAATCTGAAGAAGGCCAACGGACACTCTTGGATGCCCTGGGGCCGGCGGCTCGGGCTGCAGCCTCGGCGTCTTCGTTGCCAGACGCGCTCCACAAGGCTGCCGTTGCTGCCGAAGAAGGCGCACTGGCCACCAAAAAAATGGCCCCTCATCACGGTCGGGCTGGATGGATTGGTGATCGGGCCAAGGGTATCCAGGATGCGGGAGCAACCGTGATCTGGCGCTCCCTGGAAACATTCTCGTCGAGACCCGAATGAAACGTGGCCTGTCGGACGGTGAAGTAGGTCAGGTCTCACAGGTTGCCCAGGCGATCCGGGCGTATTCGGCAGAATGGGCCATTCGTGCCAACGGAGGGTACCTAGCGCAGGCCTGCGGCACAGCCGAGCTTCTGGCACTCTTACATACCCAGACACTCAGCCTGGGTGATTCGTCTGCTCCGCCAAAGCCCCCACGATTTGCTGCGACACCGCGACCAGGTGCGCCAGGTATCCGTGGTGAGGAGTGGTTGGGAAATGGGCCCGACCTGCTTGTGATTTCACCTGCCCACTATGCCAGCGCCCACTACGCCACGCTGGCTGCCACGGGGAAGCTTGACCCCTCGGCGCTAGTGCAGGAGTCAACCGATGGTGGGCTTCTGGAAATGATTGGTGCGGAGCACTCTCCCGGTATGGCCGTCACGAGCGGTTCGTTGGGGATTGCCTTAGGCGTTGCCTGTGGGCGGGCACTTGCGCGACGGCAGCAGGGGATTCCCGGCGATGTTTGGGTGCTCATTAGCGATGGCGAACTGCAGGAGGGATCAACGTGGGAGGCCTTTCAACTCGCTGCCGCGCACAACCTCGGCAACCTTCGGGTCGTGTTGGATCGAAACAACATGCAAGTGGATGGCCCGATGTCAACAGTGATGCCGATAGGTGACGCGGTGGCGAAGTTGGCCGCGTTCGGTCTCGACGTGCGTGAACACGATGCCCATGACATATCCGGCCTCTATCTCTCCCTGGAAGCCATGAAAGAGTCCAACGGCCCAGCGATTTTGGTGAGCAACTCCGAACCATGGCGCGGCTTCAGCTTCCTGGAGGCTCGATGGGCCACCCATAAGTTGCATTTTGTGAGGTTGAGCCCGGAAGAAAAAAGTTTGTTGGAGGAGGAGGTTTCGCTGATATGGCAACAACAGTGAGCAAGCCCTTTTACTCTTCGCTCGTTCGACACGGTGAGGACCACCACGAAGTGACTTTGGTGACCAACGACCTCACGGCCAGCTGTGAAGCAGATGGTTTTCGGGATGCGTTCCCCGATCGATACGTGTCGGCGGGTATGGCCGAACAGGCACTTGTAGCGTCACTGTCCGGCATGGTTGCAGAAGGGTTGTACCCGATTTACACCTCCTTCGCGGTCTTTTGCACCCGGCGCCCATACGAGCAGGTGGCGCTCACGCTGGCCTACCCAGCTCGTAAAGCCACGATGGTTGGCTTTCTGCCGGGCCTGATGACACCTGGTGGTGTTACGCACCAGGCGGTAGATGACATCGGTCTAATGACAGGGTTGCCCAACATGACCGTTGTGGAGGCAGCAGATGCGACGGACATGGCGAGCATCCTTGACGCCGTTTACCCGGTCCCAGGCCCCACCTACATCCGAGGATTGCGCGGAGAGGTTCCGCAGCTCTTTGGCACACCCCTGGAACTTGGCCGCCACCGTACAATTTTTGACGGTGAGGACGTTCTTGTCATTGTTTCGGGTCATCTTACGGCCGCTACTCAATTAATCGTTTCAGAGCTCCGGGGAGCTCATCCCGGATTGGGATTAGTCAATGTAGCCACGCTAAAGCCCTTCGATGATCATGATTTGCATCAGAAAATTTCGCGGGCAACAACAGTGGTTACGGTCGAAAACCACTGGGTGTCCAGTGGTCTCGGGAAAATTGTGGGCGAGGTCATTCTCGAGCACGGGTATAAGACCGCCCTTCGTCGAGTGGGAGTGAAAGACACGTTTACCCACGGTGGAAGCCCCGCGTACCTGGAAGATTTCTACGGCATTGGACCCACGGCGATAAGAAACACCATTCTTCACGCTCTGGGACAGGAAGACACTGACGGGTCGGGCGTGGTAGCCGGCGGGAAAGTAGGTCTCACCGACGGGGTCGCAGAGGGACTCTGAGGCAACCCTCGCGAAAAACTCTGCCTGTCGCCAACCGCTAATGCAGCAGCTTGCTCTTAGCATGGTGACAAATCAATCTTTTGTTAGGTACACCCGTGCGAAAAACTGAAGTCCTTCTTCCTCAGTCGGTATTTGCCGACATTGATCGATCGGGGAAAACCCCGCTCTATCACCAGGTGGCGACCAAGTTTGAGCTCGCCATTCGCGATGGGTCCCTGCCGGCAGGGACCCGCATCGAAAATGAGGTCTCGCTGGCTGAGCGGCTGAACTTATCGCGCCCCACCATCAGAAGGGCTATCCAATCCCTTGTTGATGACGGGTTAGTGGTGCGTCGCCGAGGAATTGGTAGCCAGGTTGTTCACGGGAAAGTGATTCGGGGCCTGGAGCTTTCGTCGCTGAGCGATGACATCAACAAGAACGGTGCACAGCCCTCCACGACGGTGGTGCACTTTGAACACCTTCCTGCCACCCGGCACGTGGCCGAGCGGCTCGGGATCGCTGTGGGGGAAAAAGTGAGCTACAGCATTCGGATTCGCTACTCCGATGAGGTCCCTGTGGCTATCTTGCACAATTGGATTCCGGCGTCGATCGGTGCCATCACGGAGGCCCAGCTCGCCAAAAGCGGCCTGTATGAAACCTTCCGCAACGCTGGTGTGTTTCCCCGCATCGGTAAGCAACGCCTCAGCGCACGGAAGGTGACCAACCTGGAGGCCGATCAGCTCGACCTTCCTCACGGCTCTGCCGTGTTGACGATGGAGCGAACGGCCTATGATTCGGCCGGTCTCGCTGTCGAGCACGGCGAGCACATTTACCGACCGGACCTGTATTCCCTGGAGTTCACCGTGGTGAACAAGCAGTAAATACCCACCCGGGTTGTTAGACCCCTTTTCGCTGGGCTTTCAAACCGCGATCCATGGAGGCGCGAGCCTCCACAACGGCTGTTCGGGGTGATTCTTCGGGAACGCCGACCTGCCAGAAGGCTCCGCCTTCGGTGAAGTCTTTCGCCCGAACCTTCGTCACGATGACTGCTGTCTTATCGGAGGCGCGAGCTTTTTCAAGGGCACCCGCGAATTCGTCCAAGCTGGATACTTCAAACGTTTCGGCACCGAGGGCTTTGGCGTGCTCGTAAAAGTTCACGCGAGCGTCGGTACCGGACCCGTTTGAGTCCGCCAACATGTTGTTATACGAGGCGCCACCCTGATTGGTCTGCAGGCGCTCAATGACGGCGTAGCCCTCGTTGTCGCACACCACCAGGATCATCTTGTGGCCGGAGAGCACGGAGGCGTAAATATCGGAATTCATCATCAGATAGGAACCATCGCCGACGAGCGAATACACCTCGCCCTTCGGGCGAGCCATTGCCGCACCCCACGCACCGGAGATTTCATATCCCATGCAGGAGAATCCGTACTCGCAGTCGAAGGACGCCACCGCTTTGCTCATCCAGTTCACGTTGAGCTCGCCGGGGAGTCCACCCGCTGCGGTGAGGACGTAGTCCTCCTCGGTGGCGGATTCGTGGACGAGTCCCACAAGCTGGGCGTAACTGGGCGGCCACACGCCATCATCCTGCGTTCGTGAATCCACAAACTCTTGAAGAGCGGCGCGCTGGGTCACAGAACCCTCACGCCAGGCTGCATCCACCGCGTAATCGCCGAGCGCTGCTCCCAGCTCGACGAGCGCCTCTCTTGCGTCGGCCACTACCGGGAGTGCCCGGTGCTTACCGGCATCAAACCGTGCAGCATTGATCGCCACAAAGACTGCTTTTTCATCAAACACGGTCCACGAACCCGTGGTGAAGTCCTCGAGTCTTGTGCCCACCGCGATGACGAGGTCCGCTTGGCGGACCACGGCGTTGGCGGCTTCCGCTCCGGTGACCCCAATGGGCCCGCAGTAGCGGGGGTGATCAGCCAGAAGGGAGGATTTTCCCGCCACCGTTTCGACGACGGGGATACCGAACGCTTCGGCGAAGTCCGCCAACTCCTGTTCGGCAAGGGAGTAGTGCACGCCGCCCCCGGCAATAATCACCGGCCGCGAAGCCTGGGTGATGGCCGCCGCCGCAGCGGCAAGCTGCGTGAGATCCGGGCGGGGCCGGGCAATGGTGTGCACCGTGGTTTCGAAAAATGCTTCGGGGTAGTCATAGGCATCGGCGGCGATGTCCTGGGGAAGGCCGATGAAAGCTGGGCCGCAGTCACCCGGGTCCAACATGGTGGCAACCGCCTGGGGGAGCGAGCTCAACACTTGAGCCGGGTGGGTAAGGCGATCCCAGTAGCGAACAACCGGTCGGAATGCATCGTTGACCGTGGTGGAGGGTGTCCCAAAGTGCTCCACCTGCTGCAACACGGGGTCAGGCAGTCGGGAGGTGAACGTGTCACCGGAGAGGAAGAGGACCGGCAGACGGTTTGCCATCGCCACACCGGCAGCCGTCACCATGTTGGTGGCGCCAGGGCCCACCGATGACGTCGCCACCATAATCTGCTGGCGTCGGGCCGCCTTAGCGAAGGCTGCTGCGGCCAGGGCCATGCCCTGCTCATTTTGTCCGCGCCAGGTCGGAATTTCCTCACGGTGGGTTTCGAGCGAGTGACCGAGCGCGGTCACGTTGCCGTGGCCAAAAATGCCATAGACCCCGGGGAATAGCGGCACGGTGGCGCCTTCCACCGTGGTCTTCTGCGCAATCAGGTAGCGAACAATCGCTTCTGCGGTGGTGAGTCGAATGGTCTTAGCCACGGTTTCCTCCTGCAAGGTCGAGCACGGGTTCCCAGGTACGCGAGTCCCACGAGTTAATCAATGCCTGTTGGACACTGACCACATCGACGGCTTCGCGGAACCCAGGGGAGTAAGACTTCTTTGTTGCCAGCGCATCAAGGAACGAGAAGTCCTCGTTGGCGACGAGATCCTCAAACCCGATCGCGTTGGCTTGGCCCGGAGCGTAGGCCCCGTGGAAGGGGAAGCGGTCACCACCATAAATGGTGGTGTAGCCGGAGTTGGGGCTGTCGGTGAGTTCGTAGTACTGCAACTCGTTGAGCTTCTCGAAGTTCCACGCCAGTGCGCCCTTGGTGCCATACACCTCGAAAGCGTTCTGGCTCTCGGGCCCCACCATGGTGCGACTGGATTCAAATGTTCCGGTGGCGCCGTTGGCAAACGTGCAGAGCATCGAGGCGAAGTCTTCGTTCTCCACGGCGCCCTTGGGGTCTTCGGGCTTGCCGCGGCCATAGTGACTGGCGGCACCCGTGGGCAGAGGACGCTCGGGGATGGTGGTGTTGCGCATCCCGACCACCTCGGTGATGTCTCCCACCAGGTACTGGGCAAGGGAGACGGAGTGGCTCAAAATGTCACTGGTGGCGCCGTATCCGCCCTGGTCGAGCAAAAACCGCCAGGTCAACAGGCCCATTTCGTCGCTGCCATACATCGAGAGAAAACGGCCGCGGTAGTGGGTGATGTCTCCCAAGACCCCGGTGCTGATCATTTCGCGCGCGTGCATCACCAGTGGTGCCCACAGGTAGTTGTAGCCCACCCCGGTGGTCACACCCGCTTTCGTGGCGGCCTCAAAAGCGGTGACGGCTTGCTCCGGCTTTCCACCAATGGGCTTTTCGCTAAAGACAGCTTTGCCCGCTGCCGTGGCAGCTTCAATCATCGGCACGTGCAGCATGTTGGGGGCGGTCACCCAGACCGCGTCCACATCGGGAGAGTTGATGGCTTCGCGCCAGTCCTCCACCGCGCGTTCAAAACCAAAGTCGGTGACGGCGCGTTCGCGCCGCTCCGCTTCGGTGTCGGCACACACGACCAAAACGGGGTCAAAAGACCGCTGGGGGAACAGCGAGGGGATTCTCAACATGGAGCGCGAGTGGGCCTGACCCATCCAGCCCAGACCGAGAACAGCGATGCCTATACGGGTTTTCATGCGAGGTGCCTTTCGAACGAGGGGTGCGGTGTGGTTACGAAGTGGTGTGCGGGCCGTGCACGAGAGCGCTCGCGCGGGTGGCAGCCTGAAGTGAATCGCCATCGGTGGGGTACAGCAGGTTTCGCCCGACGGTGAGACCACGAACGTTGGGTTCTTTCATCCCGGTCTCCCACAAGTCGAAGATTCCGCCGGGGTTACCTTTGGGTTCGCCTCCGAGCATCAGGATCGGTAGCGACGTAGCAGCTGCTACCTCTTTCATTCCCGCTGTTGCGGGAATCTTCAACCACGAGTGAGCGGAGGAGGAACCCAACCCCGAAGCAATCGCGACGACAACCGCCAGAGATTCATCCGACGTATCGAGAATCGCTTTGCCCTGCTCATCCTTGAGGTAGGGAAGGGGTTCGATCAGAGACATCACACCACGGTCCGCGAGGCCGGTGACGGTGGCCGCCACCGTTTCGATGGTGCGTGCCACAGCGGGGTCGCTGTAGTCGATGCGAATCAGTGTTTTGCCGCCATCGAGACCCGATTCGGCGATGTGGTCAAGGTCATAGGCGGTGATGCGGTCATCGAGTTCCCAGGTAGCGCCCATGATGCCGCCGCGGTTCATTGTTCCCAGCGCCACTTTGTTCTCCAGCGCACCAAGCCACGCTAGTTCTTCCAAAACGTCGGCACTGCCAAGGACGCCATCGACGCCCGGCACAGAAAGACATTCGAGAGTCCGCTGCAGCAGTGTGTAGCGATCAGCCATGGCGGTGCGGTCGCTGCCCAGCGACAGTTTGCCCCGGGATGTGTGGTCAGCCGCAATGATCAGCAGGTTTCCATCCTCGCCGGCGATGCTTCGGCGTTTTCTGTTGCGCAGCGCATCCGAGAGTTTTCCCGGCGCAAAAATGCGCTCGTGGATCAGCGCTTCGTACTTTTCGCGGGTGAGGGTCATCCTGCACTCTCCATGGTCTTCATCAATTCCGGCATTGTGGGCATGGCATCCGCACAGGTCAACTGGCTCGCTACGTAGCCGCCTGCCGCATTGGCCATCTGCCCCATTTTCTCTAAATCCCAGCCTTGCAGGAGTCCGTGGCAGAGTGCTCCACCAAAAGCGTCACCGGCGCCTAAGCCACACACCAGGTCAATCGGGGTGGGGGCTACGCGCACTCGCTCCTCCCGGGTGGCCAAAAGGGCGCCATCGGCACCCATTTTGACGATGGCTAAGCCGGCACCGGCCTCCAGAATTGCGGTGGCCGCGGAGTCGGGGTCATCCACCCCGAGCGCTACTTCGCATTCTTCGCGGTTTCCGACGACAACGGTGGAGAGGGAGATGGCGGTGTGGGCCATTTCCCTGGCTTCTTCTTTGCTGGCCCACAAAGTGGGGCGGTAATCCAAATCCAGCACGGTGTGCTGGTCTTTGCTGCGCGCACGCATCCATTCCAAACAGGTGGCCGAAGTGTCACCCACAGCCAATGACGTGTGACTAATCCACAACACACCCGCTGCTGTGATGACATCCAGAGGAACGTCGGCTTGCTTCACCCTGGTGTCGGGAGCGGCTTCGCCTCGATAAAACATGACCGTGGGTGTTTCCGGTGGGGTGAGAGCGGCAAACGCTAAGGGCGTTTGTGTGCCGGGGACTTTCTCGATGTAGCGGGTATCGACACCCCAGCCTTCAAGACGCGAGAGGACGTAGTCACCAAAGGCGTCATCGCCCACCTTGGTTACCAGCGCAACGGAAGATCCCAGCTGTGATGCGGCTACCGCAACGTTGGTGGGGCTGCCACCGACGGACTTTTGGAAGCTTTGCTGTTGATCAAAACCGTGGTGGGGTTCCTGTGCGTAGAGGTCGACACTGATGCGACCCACGCTCACGACATCGGGTGCGCTCATGCCTTCTCCAGAGTGGGCGCTACCACGCGGGTGAGGTAATCGAGCGATGCCGACACATCGAGGCTGGGGCCTTCGCCTTCGGCGGGGAATCCTGCCGTCAAGGCGGTGTCCTGCTCGATGACGTACCACCCCTGGTAACCGGCTGACTCCAGGGTTTGCACAACGCCGAGGATGTCGACATCACCCGCCCCAAGGTTGGTGAAGATGCCGTTTTGGGTGGCTTCCATCAGCGAGACTTCTCGTTGCAGCACCGGGCCGGTCATGTCGACTCGAATGTCTTTTAGGTGCACGTGGCCCACACGATCAAGACCTAACTGCGCGAACTCGACCGGGTCTTGACCACCGAAGGCCATGTGGCCGGTGTCGAGGCAAAAACTCACGTCGCACGAATCCAACACCCGGGAGATGTCGTCTTTGGTTTCCACCAGGGTTTGTACGTGGGGGTGAAGGACCTGCTGCAAGCCGTGTTCTTCGCAAATCTCATCCACGATGCCGAGCATCTCGGCCATGTGGGCCTGTTCGCTCGAGGTGAGCTTTTCGGGAATGGACCAGTCATCATCCTGAACGAGCGAAGAGACAAACTTTGTGGCGCCCGCAGCCTGCAAAAACTGTGCGGTGGCCCGCGCATCGGCGATGGCCTTCTCGCGCTGCGCGCGATCGTGCACGACCAGAGGCGTGAAAGCACCAATCAAGCTCATCCCGTGCGAGCTCAATTCACCAGCGACATCCTCCGCGCGCTCTGGAAGAAAGCCGGGTGCACCCAGTTCGGTCGCAGCAAAGCCGAGATTCGACATCTCGGGCAGCACCCGGGAGCTTGGCAGCATGGCGCCCCAACCGGGCACTTCGCACACGCCCCAGGAGATGGGAGCCGACGCGACGCGGGAGAGAAAACTGGACACAATCGACCCTTCGTTGGAACGTTCCAAAGATTATGGCAGACTACAAGGACCAGGTGCAACACACGCCACAGGACAAAGGAGTTCACATGCGAGTACTGGTTGTAGGGGCTGGCCGAATGGGCGCCATCCGGGTCGAAGACCTCGTGACCGATCCTCGGGTAGAGAAGGTCATCATCGCGAATCGCAACGAAGACCGCGCACGTGCGCTTGCGGACCTTCACGGTGCTGAGGTTGCGCCCTGGAGCGCAATGGCGGATATCGATGCCGACGCCACTGTTGTTGCGGTGGGAACGGACGCACACGACGAAGTTTTGGGCGCAACTCTTCCCAAGGGTCGACCGGTCCTGTGTGAAAAGCCCATTGCGCTGAGCCTGGAGGGAACCCAAGCGGCGATTGATCTGGCCAAGAAACACAATGCGGGTTTCCAAATCGGGTTCCAGCGACGGTTTGACCAACCCATTCGCGCTATCCGCGAGGCCGTGGAGGCCGATGAGATGGGCACTCTCTACAGCATGACCATGACCGCCCACGATATGACCCCGAGCGGTCGTGAATTCATGGCCGGCAGCGGGGGAATCTTCCGCGACATGCACGTTCACGATTTTGACCTGGTGCGCTGGATCACCGACAGCGAGGTGGAACAGGTTTATGCCACCCAGGCGGTTCGAGAATTTCCCGACTTTGGTGATTTCGATGATGGCGATGTCAGCGCGATCAGTTTGAACACCGTGAGCGGCGTGCAGGTATTGATCTCCGGGACGCGCCATGGCGCTCTGGGCCACGACGTCCGCATGGAGGTCTTTGGCTCCAAGAACTCGGTCTCCGCAGGTCTCAACAGCCGGACCCCGCTTCACGCCATGGAGGGTGGACTGGGAATGAATACCGACGCCTATCACGGGTTTGTCGACCGCTTCCGGGATGCCTTCCTCAACGAAACACGGGCGTTCGTGTCCTTTGCGGCCGGGGAAATTGAGAACCCCTGCCCGCCCGACTCTGCACTGGAGAGCCTGCGGGTCGCGTTGGCGTGTGATGAATCGATCCGCACCGGACAAGTGGTGAAGGTCCAGACGGTCAGCTAGCCCATGTCCGTTTCACGGCCCACCATCCACGATGTCGCCTCCCGGGCGGGAATGTCGAAGTCCCTGGTGTCTTTGGCGCTTTCGGGGTCTCCCAAAGTTAGTGACAAGAGCCGGGCAAAGATTGAGCGGGCGGCCGAGGAGCTCGGGTATCGGCGCAACGCCGCCGCCCGCAGCCTTGCCGTCCGGCGAAGCCAAACCATCGGCATCCTCGTTCTTGATTTACACAACCCCGTCTTCGCAGAAATCGTTGATGTGGTTCAGCGCACGGTTCGTGAGCGCGGCTTCAGCACCATGTTGGTCAGTGGCGGTAATGACCCCGCCCGCGAGCAAACAGAGTTGGAAACACTGCTCCAGTTCCAGGTTGAGGGTTTAATCCTGATTTCTCACCGCCTGCCCGAACACACGCTCGCCCGGATTGCCACCGAGGTGCCCTGCGTGACCGTCACCAGGGATGATGTCGCGGTCGCTGGAATGGACCGTGTCAGCAACGACGATGTGGCAGGTGCTGGCCTCGCGGTGGATCATCTCGTTGAACTCGGCCACAAGAAGATTGTTCATCTCAGCGGTGGGGCAAACCCGGTGTCGCAAGCGCGTGCGGCGGGGTATGAATCAGCAATGCGTGCTCACGGCTTGGAATCGCAGATCAGCATTGTTCCTGGCGGGCTGACCGATGCCGCCGGCTTTGCGGCGGCGACTACGGCACTGTCCCAGCAACCCACTGCCTTGTTTGTCGCTAATGACTTTGCGGCGATGGGAGCGATCGCCGCCATCGAAGAAGCAGGACTTCACGTTCCCGACGATGTCTCGGTGATTGGGTATGACGGCATCACCCTGGGTGCTTTGCGCAACATTAACCTCACGTCCATTGCCCAGCCCCTGGTGGCACTGGGAGAAAAAGCAGCGGAGAGGCTGCTCCAACGCATCGAGTCGCCCCTAGCTCCTGCCCAACACGACAAGATGCGCTCTCGATTGCTCACCCGTGGCACCACGGGGCCCGCCCGTAGCTAGGCGTTTGCTCGAGCCCAGCTGCGGAAAAAATCGAGCGCCTCCGGGTTGGCGACAGCCGAAGTGTCTCGCTCCGGAAGCCCGGCAACAATGTCTGACACGGCAAGCTCCGTCATCTTGCCGCTGTGGGTGCGCGGGAGTTCAGGAACCTCAACAATCAGCGAGGGCACATGCCGGGGGCTTGCCTGGTTACGCAACTCCTGGCGGATCTGTTTCTCCTGTGCTTCATCCAGGGTGTCCTCGGTGACGACAAAGAGCACCATCCGAGTGTCACCCTCGTGGGGCTGTGCCACCGCGAGAGCAGCGTGGATACCGGGTAGCTGCAGCACCACGCGATAAACCTCGGCAGTCCCAATCCGCACGCCCTTCACATTCAAGGTGGCATCCAAGCGACCAAGAATCTCGAAGCCGCCCGAGGGGGTCCGCCGCGCATAATCACCGTGGGCCCAAATGCCTTCAAACCGGTCGAAGTAGGCCCGGTGCATTTTTGTTCCGTCATCTCCCCAGAACTGCAAGGGGACACTGGGAAATGGTGTGGTGCAGACCAGCTCGCCATCCTCTCCCACGTCGGCGAGAGAACCATCGCGTCGAAATACTTGGACGTCAAGCCCTAAGGCCGGTCCCTGAATTTCGCCTCGGGGAACAGGTTCCCCGGCGACACCGAGGACCAAGCACCCACACAAATCTGTACCCCCAGCGATGGAAGCCACCGCCACGTCAGGCGAGACCGCCTCGTTGACCCAGTCAAAGCACTCGGCGGCCAAAGGCGAACCGGTGGAGGCAATAGTTTTGAGCGCTGACACATCATGGTGTGCTGATGGGGTGAGCGAAGCCTGACGCCAGGTGTCAATGAGAGCTGCCGATACCCCGAGAAACGAGAGCTTTTCCGAATCGACGAGGGACCACAATTGCTCGGAGTCGGGATACGTCGCACTTCCGTCAAAGAGCACAATCGTGGCCCCGCGCCCGAGACCACACATCAACCAGTTCCACATCATCCAGCCACAGGTGGTGGCATAGAGCACACGGTCACGCTGGCGAATATCCAGGTGGTAACCCTGCTCGCTCAGCACCTTCAACAGGACACCGGCAGCCGAGTGCACGATGCACTTGGGTCGGCCCGTTGTTCCGCTGGAGAACAGGATGAAACCCGGGTGGTCAAGACCAAAGCGCTCGAGCTGGAGGTCTGCTCCCCGGTGAGGCGCAAGCCACTGATCCCAGGAGAGACCACTCGCACTCTCGCCCACCGTGATGGTGGCCTCCACCGAGGGTAGGCCGGCCACAATCTCCGCGGTCTTTTCGGCCAAATCGAAGAGTTTTCCCCCGTAGCGGGTGGAGGCTGCGACCAGGAGTAGTCGCGGCTCTATCTGTCCGAAGCGATCCAGCAGCGCGCTGGGTCCAAAATCAGTGGACGCTGTACTGACCACAGCACCTAGAGAGAGCGCACCCAGGGCAAAAATTACCGCCTCCGGCGTTTTGTTCATCCAGGCGGCCACTCTGTCTCCAGCG
>CAKZKU010000281.1 GCA_937124545.1 uncultured Microbacteriaceae bacterium
CTTCCCTTTTCATTACAAGTAAAACGTTTCGGCGTTTTTTAGACCCAAACACCCGGGAAACACACAGATTTTTTCAAAAAATGGGACCTCTCACCCCTGTTTTGGAACACCGCCTCGACACTTCTCTTGAGGCCGAATTTACCCTGCCGATTGTTCAAATTCCTTCTCGAACATGAGCAAGATTTCTCATCCTTTGCAATCCATCGTGGGTCAGTTTTCAAAACGGAGGTAATTGGACGGTGTTGAAAAAACTTTAAGGTAAACTGAGTCATGCGGATCCCACTGCCACCTGATCTTCAGCCAACGAACGAGATGCAACCAGTCGCCTTCGCCGAGTTTCAAAAAATGTCACTTGTTTTTATTCAATCGAAGAGCGTTCAGGATCACAGAAAGTGAACTCACGCTCATCGCAGCTCCGGCGATCATGGGGCTGAGGAGCATTCCAAAGAAGGGGTAGAGAAGTCCGGCCGCGATGGGGATTCCTAAGGCGTTGTAAGCGAAGGCGAAGAAGAGGTTTTGACGGATGTTCTTCATGACGGCCCGGCTGAGGCCGATGGCTTTGGCGATGCCTTGGAGATCCCCTTTCACGAGGGTGATGGCGGCGCTTTCGATGGCGACGTCGGTGCCGGTTCCCATTGCGACTCCCACTTGGGCTTCGGCAAGGGCTGGCGCGTCGTTGATTCCGTCTCCGGCCATCGCGACGATGGCTCCTTGGGCTTTGAGATCTTTGACGATCTGGATCTTATCGGCAGGGCTAAGTCCGGCGCGAACTTCGTCGATTCCGAGTGCTTTTCCAACCGCCTCTGCCGTGTGAATGTTGTCGCCGGTTGCCATGATGACTCTGATGCCGAGGTCGTGCAGAGTCTTGATCGCATCCGCACTGGACTCTTTGATCGGGTCGGAAATCCCCATAATTGCGACCGCTTGATCGTCACTGGAAACCCAGACCACGGTTTGGGCTTCGGACTGGAGGCGAGCGGCTTCGGTTTCAAGGGAGTCGGGCAATTTAACGCCTTCGTCTTCTAAAAATCCTTTTTTGCCCACTCGGATGAGGTGGTCGTTGATTGTTCCGCTCACTCCTCCGCCGGTGATTGATTGGAAATCTTTCGCTTCGGGAATCACCAAGCCGGAATCTTTGGCGGCATCGAAAATGGCGCGGGCTAAGGGGTGCTCGGAGCTTTCCTCCAAGGCGGCAGCTTGCGCAAGGATGTCATCAATCTCGAAACCATCGACCGCGAGCTTGCTGGTGAGACTAGGCTTCCCGGCAGTGAGGGTGCCGGTCTTGTCGGTGAGCAATGTATCGACCTTTTCGGCTGTCTCGATTGCTTCGGCATTTTTGATGAGAATCCCGGCTTCGGCAGCACGTCCAACGCCGACCATGATGGACATGGGGGTGGCAAGTCCGAGGGCGCACGGACAGGCGATGATGAGAACAGCGACGGCATTGACCAGGCCATAGGCCATGGCAGGAGCCGGTCCCCAAATCGACCAGATGACAAAGGTCAGGACGGCGATTGCGAGGACCGCAGGCACGAAGTATCCCGCAATTTTATCGGCCAATTTTTGGATGGGGGCGCGACTCCGTTGCGCTTCCGAGACCATGTGGACAATCTGCGAAAGCAGGGTTTCTCCGCCCACCTTCTCGGCTTTCATGATAAAGGAGCCGGTCTGATTTACAGTGGCTCCGATTACAGAATCGCCCTCGCCTTTGCTCACGGGAACCGGTTCTCCAGTGATCATGGATTCATCGACGTTGCTCTTTCCCTCAGTGATGAAGCCATCAAGAGGAACTTTTTCACCGGGGCGAACTCGTAGCAATTCTCCGGCGTGGAGTTGATCGATAGGCACCTCTTCCTCTTCGCCATCCCGCAAACGATGAGCGGTCTTGGCGGCAAGATTCATCAGGGCCTGAATCGCCTTTCCAGTCTGGGTGCGGGCTCGAGCTTCAAGGAGTTGGCCGAGGAGAACGAGGACGGTAATGACGGCAGCGGCTTCAAAATAGAGCCCAACTTCACCGGCCTTCCGAAAGGAGAGTGGAAAGTTTTCCGGAAAGATTACCGCTATGGTGCTGAAGAGATAAGCCGCCCCCACCCCAATCATGATCAGAGTGAAC
>CAKZKU010000282.1 GCA_937124545.1 uncultured Microbacteriaceae bacterium
CCCAAGCGTTAGCACGACTTAGTTTGCCGACGCTCGCGCCGCATGCACTCACGTTCAATTGCAAGCCGAACCAGCTCGGCTTCTTTCTCGCCATCTTCGAGGAGCGATTGCGCCCGCTCCCGCAACGCGACAGGCACCCGCACTTGCATCGGTGCCGTTGGGCCTGCCGCCGGGTCTAGTGGTTTGCGTGGCATGGCAATTAGCCTCGCAATCCGCAAAAACTTTGCTTGTCCCAAACTCGCTGCACAATCTGTTCAACATTCTCTGCAACGTCATCGCTGCTAGCGGAAACGTATTTGCTATCGCTAGACACCTCACTCCAATCTACTTCACTAACGATTTCTGCGTCTGGATATGCCGCTCGCACTGCCTCAACGCACGCAACTGCAAATGACTGAACGTAGTCGCGATATTCGTTATCGCTGATTGCGTCCTGCACAAAAAAACTGCGGTCTGCTGCGTTGTGTTGAATTTCGATTTTCATGGCTCTCGTCTCCAATTTCGATTTCGCGTGCTCCACTGTGTCGCTCGCATGCACATACTATATCGGAATCGTAACTACGAATCAATAGCGTAGCTACAAAATATCCAAAATAATCCAGCGGGCTAACAACGCATCGAACGCGAGTGCCGATGGTCGCTCTACTTTGCGGTGCCGGCTCGCTCGTCGGCACCGCGTTAATGCGAGCGTTCGTCGTACCTACTTGCGACACAACCATTTCTCTGTGACTCCGACGACTTCGCGAAGCTGTTCCATCGGATCACACGCACCACCTACTGAACCATCGCGATGGTACCATTCCAAAACGCCAATGGCCTTCTGTCGCACTCGCTCGCAATACTCCCAGATAGTTCCGCACGGGTCGCGAATCTCGCATCCGTACTCCTTGTGAATCTGCTTAATGCTTGCCTCCAACTGTTCGATCCTGTCCGCCGCCTCTCTGATGGCCGCATTTGCAACGCCGTCATCGCTTTGGATGTCGTTCGCCAAAATTCGCATCGAAGAAACGAGGGTTGCGGACGACGAACAATGTGTTCCCCCCAAGCCCTTATCAACGTCTTTCATAATGATTACCTTTCTTGTTCGGGCTGGGTGAACACCAGCGTTCGTCGGACTTCCAAATAAGGCTCCAACAACTCCTGCCAGTGTCTATTGCAATGGGCAATGGCTGTTTCGCGAGTGTCGCAATCGTGCCAGTGATACGACTTATCGCCGTCGCTCCACGTCGCCCATCTCCATGTCTTTCCGTCCGGTTTCGGTCCAACGAGAAACACGAATCCCAGAGCCTCAGCCCTCTGGATTTGGTGGTGGTTCCCCCTGAACGAAAGCTGACGAACAATTGCGTGAACCGAAGTAGCGGTCACGCCGTTTTCTGAACTCATAGTCTTTTCTCCGCAACTCGGTTACGCATAGCGTTATGCGGATGCCAATGCAGCATCTCGCGTTTCCTGCGCTTGCTTGGGTAGGTCTGTAATTTCAACAACAAACAAACCGTCGCGTTCAATGCGTTCGATCTGCGACAGGTCTGCTGCACTGAGGTCGTAGGCAATGTCGTCCTTCATGAACAGCCACCCGCCAATCGGATAAAAACCAGTGCCTCTCAGGGCTTCAACCGCTGCGAATCTGGCTGCTTGTTCCTGCTCTTTTGTTCGTGGTGGCATGTGCTGTCTAACTCCAACACCGCATAACAAAAAATTGCAACGGAGCGGCGGCAAGCTCTGTTGGCAATGGACAGCGAACACTCGCCGCCCGTTGAATTTCAGCGTTCGCCCGACCGGGCTCAGCACTTCTCCACGGCATCCTGCCGTTCCGAAGGTGCTTCGCCCTTGTCTAATTCTTCGAGGCATTGGAGAAGGTATCTACAGCAACCGTCCCACCCTCGTTGATACGGAAAATTGTGCCCAACCTCCTGAGCGCGTCCTACAGTATTTCCAATCAAAGTCATCACCTCCGCTAACGCTTCCCGGTCGGGCGAACGCCCCGCTTCACTTAAATCTCCGCCGCATCCGGCGGGCGAACAACCGCTTGCACACGACTCCGGCTTCGCCTCTTTGGCTTCGATTGCGTACATCCTGGATTCAAGATTTCTTAGCCGATTCAAAACGTTCCATTTCTTGAACTTTCCCATAGTGCAATATCCTTTTTCCTGAGCGTGTGAAGCGGGGCGTTCTCAATACGAAGCAATCGCCTCAAAGAATCCGTTGGTCATATCGTGCTTGGCCACTTCGATCGCCTCGACTGCGGTCGCGTAGCTCTTTAGGTCGCTGTTTATTTGCTCGCGAATACTGAGGCCAATTGACTCGCCCCGCCACGCATCGACATGCTTTCCGCGATAATAAATGTTCCAATGGTCAACGTTACGTCCTACCGTCCACCCGTCGCCAAGGTCGTAGTGGTCGTGCTGCTCCAAGAGACTCACCAAATCGATCGCTTGAGAACAATGCGATGATGCGGAGCCTTGACCTTTTGGTGATTCAACGTCGTTCGATTCGGTCATGATTTCCTCTAGTTCAAAATTGGTTTGGTTTAGTCGGCCCGCATATCGCAGACGTTCCCTGTACTCTACAGAGACGCTTCGATGTCCTTTGCGATGTTGATTTGGTGCTGTTCCAACTTGCACATGAATGACGCTTGCCACGCTTCCCACTGAGCCTGCACGCCTTGGTCGTGGAACACGTAAGGTCCGCCACCTTCGATGTCAAAATCGCCTAGGACAAGGCGATCAATCTCGTCTTCTGTCATGCAACCTCGCGACCGTTCACGAATCCACGACTCAAACTTGTCTTGCTCTAAATATGCCATGTCGAAACTCACGAGACAGGGAACAAAAAATTGCACATGAGTCGCCGAGAGACCGTTTTGCCAGTGGACGACTCCACACCGGCGACCATGTGAATTTTAGCGTTAAACTTTCACCCCAACGACGCTCGTACCAAACGCTTTTTTACCGACTCGGGGGCGCGGTTTGTTACCCGTAACCTTAACGCGAATCGCAAGCGTGTTCTCCTCGCCGTACCAATTGCCTACCACGGGAATCAACGTAAGTTTCTTACCGCTCAATTCCGTTGGTTCCGCAGTGCCGAGCTCAGAACGAATCATCCGATAGTTGAGCTGCTCAACCGGAGCAAAAAACGGCTTTTTTGCTTTTACGAAGTGGATCAACACGCCGTGCTTTGTGCCGCGTTCATTCTCTCGATCAGCCCATTCCGCACGCTCAATTTCGAGCGTAAATTCGCGATACGTGCCCTCGACCAAAAAGTCTTCGCCTCTAATAAGCGTCACATCTTTTTGCATCAGAAATGAGGCTCCAACATTGGCTCTTCTTTCGACTCAACGTCACTCCAGTCCATCTCATCGTCTTCTTCCATGGCCCAATTCGGGATCACAAGTTCGTAAAGTTTTTTACCGCCATCAACCCCTGGCCAATAGTTTTCTTTTTTCGCTTCGACGTACTTCGCCAGCAGCTTTACAACCTTGCCCCATGCGTTGTCTAGCACAGCGTCGGAGACCGGCACAAACGTATTATCGAAGTCGCCCTCGACCTCTTGCGTTATGACTGCAACCTCGGGCTTTTCCCCAAGTCTCTGGGTCGCCAACTCGCGATAGATTGCGAGCTTCATGTCATACCGCAGCCGCATGAATTGCTTTCCGAACGCGGACTTGTGGCAATCTTTTGTCGTCTTCAGGTCGACAACTAGCGGGCGCTTCACCCGAAGCAAATCAACGCGACCTTTAAACGGCACTCCGTGAATCTCACCGAGCAAGGTCTGTTCCTTTTCGCATTGGTCCAGCACTTCTACAATGTGCGGTCGCGACCTGAGTTCTTCGATGGCGTGCAAAGCAGTGTCGTACTCTGCCCTAGTGAGTATTGATTTGTCAGTCGTTTGCTTGAAATGCGCTGCTTTCGCTTTGTAATACTTCGTTTGCTTCGAAGTTGTCCGCCGCTCTTTATCCGGTTCATCCTTGCGTTTCGCTGCTCGCATGTTGCCGATGTCGTTTTCAAAATCCGGCATCACGGCAAACCGTTCCTCAAACTCGTCGGGCTCTAAAAGCAAAACGTGAATTCCGGTGCCCAAACGCATCGCATCGCTTTCTTCGCCAAACCCTGAATCCATGATTCGTTTCATTCGCTTCATCGAATGCGCCGCATACACCAGCGTCGAAGCGTTCATGCGGTCCAGCTTGCAATACTCGTCCCAATCCACGCCTTATACCTTTCATCCAAACCATTTACAAAAAGGCATCCGTGCCAGAGAAGTTCCAACTTCTCGGAATCCTCTGGTGTCCGTACCGACTATCCCTGTTTCAAATCAATCCAGTCAATCACCTGCTTAGCGTAAAGCTTAGAGAGCCCTCGTTTTTCCACCCACGCAACCATCGACGTAAATACTCTTTGACAAATCTCCACTCGCTGCGTAGATCCTCCGTTGTGCGAATTTGTCATCCACCAGTCACGAAACCTCGTCGCGCTGCTTTGCCATTCCTGCGATGCCAGGCCGGTACGGATGACTTCCGCCCATTTCATGATCTCAGCACCATGGCCAGCCTCATAAGCCACGGCCAACATCGTACCTATACAGGCATGTTTTAGCGCTGCATCTGACGCCGCAGTTTTGCAGGCAAAAACAATTGCTTCTTCATGATCGTTTAGGAACTCGCGAATCTCATGCACCGCTGGAGACCTGTCGCCCTTTAGGTGCATCCACATGCGGCAAATAGCAACCGCTTGTTTATCCGCAAGCCGGTGCCCCTCCATGGCCAATGCATCTCGCACTGAGCGAGGACGGCTTTGATTGTCAATCATCGACCGGCCTGGAACGGGGATGTTTCGGGTGACCTGCATTAGCTGCGTTGTTTTTGATTGAATGATCGCGGATAACCTATGCTGCCCATCAATCAATCGATCGCTTAAGTCAAATGCAATTCCTTGATGAGTGTGATGAAACTCGCCAGCGAGCATTGCGCGCGCAAGTTTGTCACGATGAGCAATTGACAGGGTTCTATTGCAATAATTCTTCTGCAAATAATCTCTGGCAAGTTCGGGGTCAATTTGCTCAGTTCTTGTTTCGACCGGCTTTGCAGCTACAAACTCATAATTCATTTCGCGCCCTTCATTAAATTAATCTCGCACAGTACAGCACCGCGTCGAAATCCCGTCGCTGATACGCGTCCCTAGCACGACGCCAAACCCACCAGTC
>CAKZKU010000283.1 GCA_937124545.1 uncultured Microbacteriaceae bacterium
ACCTCGGGAGCAATCACCAAAGCAACATCCTAACTAGGAGCAACATAAATGAAAATCAACCTACACATTCAGTTCGAGGACGGTACAGCTAAAGACGTAAAGTGCAACGCTGCGGATCTGGTTGCTTTCGAAAGAGAGTACGACGTTTCGGTTGCGAAGCTTGGGGATGACCCGCGCGTTGGATGGTTGTTGTACCTGGCTTGGCACTCTGAGAAGCGTACTGGTTCGACCAAGGAAAGCTACGAGAAGTGGCTGGAGAAGGTTGAAACGGTAGGTGAGTCAGACGAAGACCCAAAATCCAAGGGCTAGGCGAGAGCTCAGCCCACTGGTTTATAGCCGGTCTAGCCGTCGAAACAGGTATCAGTCCTAGAGAGTTATTGGAGCTTGATCCTAGAATGCTATGGACCATGCACAGGTGGTTGGTAGCAAAGAATCTGCCAAGATAAGGAGACCGCCCCCACTGTGGGGCGGTTTTCTTATTAGGTAGAATAGTAGAGAGATTGGCGGTGTGAAATGGCTTACGAGTATGAGTCGCAGTTGGCTGTAACTGATTACAGAATGATCATCCGCGAGTTGAACAAAATTGAGCCTGCACTGTCGCGGGGTTTCAAAAAGAACTTCAAGAGCATTGCTGAGCCTGTCCGTGACGGTATTCGGTCGAGCATTCCTTCGCAGCCTCCGGTTCGTGGAATGAGGCGAGTGCGATCCCTGACTGGTAAGACGTGGAACACTACGCGTAACGCGCGAACTGTTTTGGTCAAGTTCCGCGCACCTAAAGCCAGCCTTACTAAAGCGTTGGGCATCGTTTCTTTGCGGGTTGTTTCTCCGGCTGCTGTCATTGCTGACATGGCAGGTCGCGGTAACTCCAGCATCGACGGCCAAACTACTCAGCCTTACGAGTATCACATCAAGGGCGTGAAGACAACGCGTAAGCACAAAGTCAACGGTCAGGGCAAAGGTTTGATCAAGGCGCTTGGCGAAACGCCGTCTCGTTACATTTACCCTGGCGCTGAAAGCAAAGGCGACGAGGCGAGGGAAAGATTTTTGGACGTCGTAGGTGACGCTATGGACACTATTGAACGGAATATAAATGGCCGGTAAAAGCGTTTTTCTAACCCTTGTCTCGAAGCTAAAGGGCAAGGGAATTGAGGAAGCCACTAAGGACTTCAAGAAGCTTGGTGGGCAGTTTGAGAAGCTAAACCGTAATGCGTTGAAGCTTGGTGCGTCTTTTGCTGCTTTGAAGGTTGGTCAGGCTGGCGCACGATTCATTGGTGATTCGGTTGAGCAGGCTCGTGACCTGACGAGGAACTTGAACGGTTTGCAGACCGTGTTTGAGGGCACGACGCCTCAAATGGTGGACTTTGCAAAGAACGCTTCTGACATGGGTCTGTCCATGAACCAGGCGGCTAAGGCGTCTACCTTTATTGGTTCGGTTTTGAAGCAGTCCGGTTTCTCTATTGCTGAGACCGCTGATCTGACAGAGCGCCTGGTTGGTTTGGGTACTGACTTGGCTATCACTTATGGTTATGACGTCCAAGAGGCGTTGCTGGGTATGACAGCCCTGTTCCGTGGTGAGTATGACCCGATCGAGAAGTTCGGTGTCGCCATGAAACAGTCGGAGATCAACGCTGAGTTGGCCGCTAGGGAGCTAGATGGTTTGACGGGCGCTTCTCGCCGGTTGGCTGAACAGCAAATCCGTGTGGAGTTGTTGTTTGAGCGTGCCGATGACGCTCTTGGGCAGTATGCGAAGCAGGCTGGGACTTTGTTTGCGGCGCAACAGACTTTGCGGGCTGAGTTTGTCAACCTTCAGTCCTTCATTGGTTACGCTCTTACGCCCGCGTTTGCTGAACTTGCTTTGGCGCTGAGACCTTTGGTTGTGGAGCTCGCACCTGTTTTGCTGGCAACTTTCAAGGCTTTGATTCCTGTTGTGGAGTCGCTGACGGCTAATAAGGAGCAGTTCGCCAGGACGGTTTTGGGCGCACTAGAAGCGCTCTTTGGTTTGGTAAAGGTGCTTGGTGCTGTTGCCACTTTTGTGTTCAACAACATCACGTTGGTCAAAAACCTTGCTATTGCTTTTGTCGGTATTCAAATTGGCGTTGCGATCGCGGGGGCTTTGAGAACGTCGTTCGACTTGCTTACTGGGTCGATTGGGGCTACCGCGGGGGCGGCTGCCGCGACTAATAAACAGCTTGCGATTATGCGAGTTCGCCTGGCCACGACTGGTATTGGTCTGATCGCGGTTCTTCTCGGTTCTGTAGCCGCCGCGTTTATGACGACTGGCAAAAAAGCCGAAGAGGGTATTGGTAGCGTTAGCGACTACCTTGATGAGGCCACTGAAGCAACTCTAAACCTTGAAAACGAGGCGCCTGGCGCTTATGCGGTCATCGATGATATGAGCCAAGGCTTAGATGACCTTGGCGCTTCGGCTGCAAAAGCAACTGACGCGGTGGGGGACTTCTTCGGTGAGCTCGCTGACGATGCGGCGAAACTGTCCGCGAAGCTTCAACTGGAAACACTTGGCGCTTCTGAGGGTCTCATAGAGAAAATCCTTGGTTCTGGCGACGAATGGTACAAAGTTTTTGAGGAAGTCACCCGCAATGGCATGGCTTCGGTTCAAGAAGTGCAGGCAATGTTCTTGCAGACCGCTTCGGGCTTCGACGAAGCTATGGACGCATGGCAGGCAGAGTTCGACGCTTTCACGGACTTCAAAGAAGCAGCGCAAGACTCTATGCGCGCTTTTGGCGAGTTTGTTCGCGAGTTTGAAATCCTGCCTTCGATTGCTTCAGAGCTTGGGACTTTTGAGCGTGCAGCCGTTGACCGACTCTCCTCTATTGAGGACAAGCTAAAGGACGCTTTCGATAACGGCTACTTGCTTGACGAGTCTTACCAGAACCTTCTGAACTACTCGCGCACAGAGTTGGCGGTCTTGCAAGACATTGAGAGGCAACGCGATCAGTTGCTTGCTCGCCGTGACGCGGCTTCTGCGCTTATCAATTCGGTTCAAAAGTCCGTCCAGGAATCCGCCAAAATTACGTCAATTCTTGGCAACGTGCAGGACACGGCTGAGGGCGTAGACGCAGTTCAGTTCGCCAAGCGCGTGGTCATCTCGGGGCAGAGCCTCAAAGAGTTCTCTACCGCCCTTATCACTAACTTTGCGGACCCGATCGAGCAGGCTCGCAGCAAGGCAGATCTGCTTGTTGACGGCTACCGCAGTGTTGTGGAGCGCACGCGAGAGTTTGTGGAGAACATCAAGGCTTTGAAGGCTTTGGGTCTTGACCCGCAACTGTTCAACCAGCTTGTTCAGGCTGGCGTGGTGGCTGGTGGCGAGACTGCTCAGGCGCTTGTTGATGGCGGTGCTGAGACTGTCAACGAAGTCAACTCTTTGTTTGGCGAGCTGGACGCTTTGGGCGCTGAGCTTGGCGAGAACACGGCACAGGTCATGTATGGGCAGGGTGAGAACTTTGTCAATGGCATTGTGGAGGGCTTGGATTCGCAACTTGGCGAGCTTGAGTCGATGGCTAACTCTTTGGCGGATTCGTTTACGACTACGTTTGAAGAGGTGCTGATTGCGGGCATTGAGCGGGCTATTGCTGCGGCTGAGGCTGCTTTGGCTCGTATGCCTAAAGCGCCAGGGTTTGACTACACGCCCTCTAGCGGTGGTGGTTCCGGTAGCGGTGGTGGTGGCACCTCCAGCACGGGAGGCATGGCTGAGGCAATAAGCACTAGCGGGATGGATAGAGGGGTTCAACAAGCGGCGAAAGCCGCGGAAGCCGCTGTCCGCAAAGCTGGCTACGATCAATATATGGCTTCGCAACCTAGCGTGATGCCGCGTCAAGAGTCTTTGTTGAGCATTTCTGGGGCTGGCGTATCCCGCGGAAACCAAACCTATGTGAGCATCTACACTTCTTCACAACCAGCGTCTGTCGCTAACTCTTTACGCAAATACACCAACACGAACACTGATTTTGACTTGACTCGCGCGCAAAACAGGCGAGACCTACAGTGACCGCCCCAACACCAAAAGTCGAAGTAGGGTTTGACCTTTCGGACAACCCTATTGCACCGCTGTTCAAACTTGATGACGCCGAGCAGGGTCGATTAGACAACACGGCGTACCGGCTTGGTGGGACTATCTTCTATGACCTCACAAGCTTTGTTCGCAACATTGACATTAGCCGTGGTCGCACTCAAGCGTTCTCGACGTTCCCGGTAGCTCAAGCACAGGTTGATTTCAACAACCACACGAGAACTTTTGACCCGCTGTACGTCGACTCCCCATATTTCGGTCAGATCATCCCCAGGCGAGAAATCCGCATCTACTTCAACGACATTATTGTTTTCACTGGTTTCATTGAGGACTGGGACTTGGGTTACACCCCTGACGGTGATTCTTTGGCGTCGGCAAAAGCGTTTGACGCTTCATACATTCTGAACACTCAGGTACTGGATGGGTTCACCCCGACTGAGCAGCTTGCTGGTGCCCGCATCAACGCCGTGTTGGACAGACCGGAAATTGCTTGGCCTTCTGCGTTGCGAGACATTGACACTGGCGGGGTTCTCATGGGAACACAGGTTGTCGAGGACGACACGAACGCTTACGGCTACATGCAAAATATCGCTCAGTCAGATCCTGGCTACGTCTTTATGACGAAGGATGGCAAGGTTGGTTTCAGGGATCGCAGGAAAGCGCCAACATCTGATTCGATTGTGTCGTTTGGTGCTGGCGGTATCGCGTTCGAGAGCGTGCAGGTTGTGTACGGTTCCGAGTTGCTTTACAACTCTATTCACTTGACCCGTAAGGGTGGTGGCGCTGCGCTTGCCGTAGATAACGCTTCTGTGAGCTCTTACGGTAGACGCGACTTGACCATTGACAACATGCACCTCGCTAACGACGCCGACTTGACGCCTATCGCCTTGAGTTACGCTTCTTTGTATTCTCAGCCGGAGTACCGTTTTGAGGGTTTGCAGTTGTCTTTGGCGAAACTGTCGCCCGAGGAACAAGACCAGATTTTCGGTTTAGAAATTGGCGACATTTGCGAGGTGACTTTCACACCTAACGGTATTGGCGACCCGATCGACAGGTATGTGGAAGTTATTAGGATTGCGCGTAGAGTAGATACAGAGTTCAACACTGTTGATCTTGGTTTCCAGGAAACGCGCTATGCTCCCATCGTGTTGGACGACACGGTATTCGGTAAACTAGACGTAGGCACTTTGAGTTGGTAAAGGACAATAATGCCATATAAGGATTTTCAGGTCAACGAGATTTTGACCGCAGCGGATGTGAACAACTTTTTGATGGATCAGTCCGTCATGGTGTTTGCGGATGCTGCTGCGCGTACTACTGCTCTTTCGGCTGTTCTTGCCGAGGGTATGCTGACTTACCTTGAGGACACGAATGTTGTTCAGGTGTATGACGGCACTGCTTGGACTGAGATCAGCGGTGGTGGCGGTGTAACTGTTTCGGATAGTGCCCCTGCTAGCCCGAGCGAGGGTGACTTGTGGTGGGATTCCGGTGATGGAAAACTGTTCGTTTACTACGATGATGGATCTTCGCAGCAGTGGGTGGATGCTGCTGGCCCTTCGGTTGCGGTGCAGTCCTCGGCACCTACAGGGTATGAGGGTCAGCTCTGGTTGGATGACACTGATGGTTCGATGTATGTGTATTACACGGACCCTGGTGGGGCTAACTCGCAGTGGATTGGGGCGGTGTCTCGGTCTGGCGGGATTTTGCAGGTTGTGTCTACGACTAAGACGGACACGTTCTCGACCAGTAGCACTAGCTTTACTGACATTACCGGCTTGAGCGCAAGCATTACACCGAGTTCTACGAGTAGTAAGATTTATGTAGTTGTCAGTTGCAACGCGAGTGCCGATAGTGACCGGCTTGTCAATTTACGGCTTTTGAGAGATAGCACTCCTATATCTATTGGAGATGCCGCTGGCAGCAGGTCGCAAAGCTCAGCATATTTTTACGAAAACGGGGGGAACAACAAAGGGCTTCAGCTACATAATATCCCTGTCACTTTTCTCGACTCGCCAAGCACTACTTCCACAGTGGAATACAAAATTGACATCAAAACTAATACCGGAACTATCACTGTGAACAAAACACACTCGGATACAGACACTGCTGATTACCCACGATTAGCGTCTACGATTACTCTCATGGAGGTGGCTGGCTAATGGATATTGCACAGATACTTTCTAAGCGTTACCCCGACGCCGAGTGGACTCTCAACGGTGACAACTATTCCGGTCTCACCTGGCTATCCGAGGACATTGCACAACCCTCCCTCGCTGACCTTGAGGCTGTATGGGCTGAGGTACAGTTCGAGGTTGCGTATGAGGCTGTGCAGAAACAACGCCAAGCAAAATACCAAACCGAGTCTGACCCTGTGTTCTTCGATTTTCAGCGTGGTGAGGTTACGGAACAGGATTGGTTGGATGCTGTGCAGGCTGTGAAGGATGCACACCCTTACCCGGCACGGGTGTTCTTCGACGGTAATACTGGTGAGG
>CAKZKU010000284.1 GCA_937124545.1 uncultured Microbacteriaceae bacterium
TGGTGATTGAACCAGAAGCCTCTACCGCCCCTGGCATTTTCACCACCCCGAATTGCGTTAGGTTCTTGAATCCAAGCAGCCTATTCTCACTGCATAGATAAGACGATTACAACTTGAAGACGCGATTGGAAGCGGCAGCAATCTTTCGCGATGCGATGTTTTCTTAGGCTAACGTTTGAGCTGTCTCGGCGGCTGATTTGATCTCCATACACCTAACGGCCTTGCGCAAACTTTACGACGCCGAAGCCGTCGAGACCAGCGACTTGTTCGCTGCATTTGGTTCAAGGGGTTGGCCTGGAGCACCGAGGAGGCGTTCTCGGCCCGATCAGATACTTGCAATTATCTGACTCTGTAAAGGATCGCAGGGCCGCCTTCCGCCACCTTCATCACGAGTCGGTTTCCGTCTCGCGAGAGCTCGAGGTAACGCTCCTCGGTGTATTCCTCTCCCTCTGACGATACATCTAAAATCACGGTAATTGCGTCACTTCCGTGGATTGTCACAGACCTCACGTCGGCGTAGGTCTCGTGAGCTTGGAAGGTCTTCGCGGCCAATACACACGGCTCCTCTCCTCCAGCAGGATGAAGTCCGGTTAAGTGATGCGTCCACTTACCGTGAAACTCCTTTGGAATTGTCGAGGATTGCAGCGGACTCGGTACCGTTCCCTCGGTGGTGGAACATCCGGTCATCACAAACACGGAACATGTGACGAAGACGATTAGCCTTACTGCGGTTTTCATGGTTTGTATGTCTTTCTTCAGCGAACGTTAAAGCTCACCCGCCCCTGACTGAGCGCGAGCGTCGATTGCGGGTTGATCGTTCGAACTGGATTTGATTTTCGAGCACACGGCGAGTTAGGGGTTGGGCGCAGCATCTTGTTCGCCATTGCTTCACAGCCATGTCTGCATATCCGAATGATTGCCGTGGGATACGGCTTATTTCTGACGACAAGACCACCTGCCTGTTGCTCGAGAGAAGCCCAATGCAAGGACTGCTAATCCACAAATCAGCACCGCTCTCGCGATGCCTTCGCCGACGAAATAGGCTGCCGGGGCGAGAACCTCCCAAAGGGTCAATCCTGCCCCCAGCAAGGTAACAGCGAGGCCAGCAAGAAGCATCCGTCTTGTGGCTTTATCGAGTCCGATCGGGGCTGGTGTGATTGAATCGCGTGTCTTCATAGTCGAAGGGTTGTCAAAATGTTGAGGAGCGCAGGAGTTTGATTGGGCGAACAGTTTTTATTAGTATGACGAATGGTTCGTATATTGAGTCATTCCTTTCTGAGAGAGTCTTTCCGGATTTCCCCGCTATTTCAATGAAAAAGGACTGCCGGAGTGTTGATATCGTGTTGCCTCACAAAAGAGGACACCCTACGGGATTGACGATTGGACGGGAGAAGTCCCCATTGCCTCATAAAAGAG
>CAKZKU010000285.1 GCA_937124545.1 uncultured Microbacteriaceae bacterium
ACCCCCCGTCCATTACCTCGCCTTGGACGTTCACGATGGACCTGTTGCCCGACTCCACAGCGCACAGCGTAACCGAGGCTTTCAAAAGCAACCCAAGTGCAGCAACTATCGCAATCTCAAAAGAGCTAACTCCAATCCTTGAAGAAGCACTGAAAGAGGACTACTCTCGACGCGATGAAACGTTAGCGGGGTGGCACGTGCTAATCACGATGAACACTGCCGACATTGAGCCTTTTTGCCGCATTCAATTCGCACGGGAATCGCTGGAGTAGTGTTCTCAAAGCTCGTCCTTCCGGTCCTGAAACAACTCAAGCACGTCTTTCCACTTCTTCCGTATCTCGATGATCCGGTCAATTGTCAGGCACACTACTTCCTTTTCCTCCACTGCCAAGCCAGCAGTGCAAGCCATTTCGGCTTGACCGGAGCCGCCGATGATGCCCTGCGTGTCGTTGAGCAGGCCCCCCAGGATTGCGTTAATTACCAAATATTCTGGGCACATCATTCCACCACTGCTCATTTTTCTATTTCCTGTTTTAGGTCTTCGATAATCTGCCGAGACACCTTGTCGGCAGTCATTCCAAGCATGCTCACCCGCACTTCCACAGCGAGGAACATTAGCCCAACGACAACGGCTGTCAGCGTGCATAGCCTCTTGCTCCAACCTATCCTCTGACGGAATTGCGCTTCGTCCATCACCCGGCGCTCAGGAAGCGAATCAGCGTCCACAACCCGATAACCGTTACGCCTCCCCACTGAACCATTTGAATGAGGATCTCCCGGTTCCGTCTCTGGCATAGCTCATCGTCCGTTTCTGGCGGTTGTTCCGGTTCGGTATACGGCGAAGGATAAGTAAAGCGCGGGTTCTTGTGCTGGTCGATACGGTTAGCAGCCATTCGACGACCTACTTTCGTCAATGGTCAGGGAACTCGCCTTGGCTGGACCCTTGGCGGGTTCCCGTCTCTTTTGTTTTTTGTGCCCTCTTTCGCCGCTGAATTGCGACTAGTGTTCTAGCTGCTTATCGGTGTCGGGGTGGGTCGCCAAACACGCCCCGACACCTTTTCATTTTGCCCTACTACTGGGGCTCGCGCAACTCACATGTAATGCAGTTCACGCCGTCCCAAATCTTGCGGCCAGCTTTTGCCACGGGCTTCCGTTGAACAGTCAACCCGTGAACCGCACAGCGACGCACAGGAACCTTTCCGCCGTTGCATGAGCCGCAATGGATGATCTCGCCCGTACGCTCGCCCAAGTGGACGCACGGCGGTCTCTCGCGTTGCGTGAGGCTCAACCAGACGGCACCGCATAAACACCGCCACGGGAACACTGGCACACCCTTAGCCGTCTTCTGTCCACAGTCGCAAATCATACCGGCGTTACCACAAAGTTTTGCGTCGATGTCCACCTACAAAGGTTTTGCCCCA
>CAKZKU010000286.1 GCA_937124545.1 uncultured Microbacteriaceae bacterium
ATAGCCCACGAAAACCCTAGATGCGCCGCTTCCTCTTTCAAGGTTCGCGCACCTCGTGAACTGCAACCATAGAATCTAGCGATGAAATGAAGACACAACAGATGCTCTTGCTGGCGCTAATGATCCCCTGTTTCGTTGGCGCGAGCGAACCAGGGTTCGTTCTCACTCACCAACCCCTTGGCGGATTGGCAAATGGGACGATCCGCGTTACTCCTGTGCTCGGAGTTTCTAAGTATGCCTACTCCGATGATCACGGTGTCCAAGCGATCTGCCTAATCCATAAGGCATACAAGCCTCCGAGTGACTTGGATCATCCAGCTGGAGACCATAATTTAGCATCGGTGTTCGGCATCAGATTCACGCTCACCTATCAACCGGACGCAAGGCCCAATGTCTTTCTTGATGCGTCAGCCCTCATTGCCGAAGACACGCGACGACAAGAGACTCGCCTTGAGGTGGTGCGCGCTACTTTGGAGTGCCTTCGACTGTCCACGCCAGCGGCCCTGAGAGACGACGCAGTTCTGCTCAAGGCGAAGGAGGAGGACAGGATCTGGCTCGCGGGATTGCTGGCGGAATACAACAATCACGACAAGCGCAAACCGTTCCATCCAAAACAAGAGCGCTAACAAGACGCGGATGATCAACTGCCTGCCCGCGCTGAGTCGAAAGCTTCATGACAGTTCAACCATCAACCTCGAAGTCGGAGCGCGCTGTCGGCAGGCAGTGACATCGCTTTGACGTTGGGCGAAAAATAAAACGATGAAGCATCTACTCCAATTCATTCTACTAATGGTTCATTCTCACGGATTTTGTTCTGAGGTTGAGAAAGAGAAAGATGAAGCTGTTTGGACGTTAATCGAAGGAGTGGAGATTCTGCCATGGAAGAAGGAATTTGAGGTGGCGGCAAAGAAGGATAGGCTATTTGAGGAGATGAAAAAAATTGGCATTTTTTCGACCCGAGGTCCTTTTTTCTTCCGAAACGATAAGAAGGATGCTGTTCGAGTTCTTTTCTATATTGGCTTTGTTGGACGATATGAGGTGGAACTAAAATTGTTACCAAAGGTTGAAGTATCGAAGACATTTTTTCGCGACGGCGCGAAAAGTGGTAAATTTGAGAAGTTCCGACCGATGTATGATTTTTTTATCGAGGACCTCTTAAAGGACCACGGTATTCAAGAGGAGGCTCCAAATAAGAACCAGCCCAACAAGACGGAGAAGCCGACACCCCACCGCTGATAAAGTTTGCTGTGGATAAAAAGGGGTGAGGGAGATAGATTTCGGAAATGGAAATCGTTCAGCCTCATGGTGTGGCGCCGCTTTCCTTGAACGTTCGGTCAGAAAATGAAACTCTCGTTACACATTCTTCTCGCACTATTCACGACGATCCTTCCATGCCGATCAGTGGAATTGACTCTGCCGGATTCTCTGCACCCCTATAAGCGCTTTCACGAGAAGGCGGTGCGTATTCAAGGGCTGGCTTGGATACAGACGTCGGCCAAATTCGACATGGTTCTGCTGATCACTCCGAGCGCGCATATCTGGCTCGAACCTTGGACCGAAAAGGCGGCCGCGGAGTTCCAGAAATGGAACGGTAAATTGATTGAAGTGTCGGGTATTCTGAGCGAGGGAGAACTGACTTCAGGTCCGGTAGAGGAGGAGAAGCCAGCGAAGGAGATACTTACCTACTACAGGATGTCGGACTTTACGATCCGGGGAATAGATCGAGTGAAGGACGAGATCACAATAGGAACCGAACAAGCCGGCTCTGGACAACCCGCTACCCGATCCGAGCCGGATTCTCAGGGTAACGACAAACCTCAACCTGAAGCGGAGGGGCGCTCCCGGTAGCGGGTGCCAGGCCTCTTTCGTTGATATGGTTTCAGGTTTGTCAATGGGCAAAATTTGAGTGTGTTCACTTTTTATTCGAGTGAGTTCTGCAGGTT
>CAKZKU010000287.1 GCA_937124545.1 uncultured Microbacteriaceae bacterium
GAAAGGCCTAAATGGTGTCCACGATTCGATAGCGCCGGGTTGTCAGCCAGTAAGCCCGGGTCGATCAGATCAGCATCTGCTCCCATCGCGTGCGCCAAGGCCACACCAAAGTCGTACTTCGACAACGGGCTACTCGAAACAAGGTGATAAATCCCGGACCCCTCGGCGGACAACGCTTCGATCAACAGCTCAAAGAGGTGCCCCGCATAAAGGCTTGAGACGACGTAGTCACGAAAGCCGGTCCTCGCAACCCCCGATTCGAGGCCGTTTGCAAAAAAGTCAAGAATCCCTCGCGCGCCCTCGTGCGACCAGCCAAAAAAGTTCGTCCTCAATACCAGCGCGTCTGGGTTCGCCGAGAGAACCGCCTCCTCACCCGCACGTTTGGTTTGCCCATAAACGCTAGGAGCTCCCGTTGCATCATCTTCGGAATAAAGATTGTGGGAAGAACCGTCGAAAACTGCGTCAGTCGAGAAGTGAACAAACTGCGACCCGCTTTGCCAAGCGCGGTAGGCCCACATACCCGGAAGTTCTTGGTTGATGAGCCGAGCGCTAGAGGGGTCGCTCTCGCACTGTTCATGATTGGCAATCGCCACACAGTTAATGACCACATCCCATGGCTGGCTCCGAATAGCCGAGCGAATATCGCCCAGCGATCCCAGTTCGATGCTCCTGGAATAACCTCGGGCAGGCGACCGGGAAGCCCCTGTGACATCCCATCCGGCTTTCCCCAGAGCAAAGCCAGCGTAGGCCCCCAGGAAGCCCGATGCGCCGAGAACAAGGGCCTTCACCCGTCCTCCATAACGAATGCGCGGTGCAAGGCCTCGGCGACCGGCCAATCATCTGGTTCATCCATGTCAACGGTTGCCCAGTCTGGCAAAAAGAACGGCACGAAAGGTTCAGCCATCATCGTGGTTCGTGACCGCCAGGTCGCCGCGCTCGCAACGTAGAACTTGCCCGCATCGAAATAACGCTGGGGCAGGTCTTGAGTCCGCGACAGTAGCGCGGTTGAATCCTCCAGCACCATCCTGCCCTCGCTGCCCGGCACGACACATCGCTCGTGGGGAGAGCGGTGACGGCCAACTGAAATGACGAAGTCGTCCGGATGCTCCTCAGCCAGTGCCAGTGCTGCAGCGAGGGTGGAACTCGGCACAGGCGCAGTGGGATAAAGGCACATCGCGGCGGTATCGTCCGCAATTTCGAGCGCATCCAGGGCATGAACGATCGCGGGGGCTGTTCCAGCATGATCATCAGCCAGCTCAGCGGGCCTCGTGAAGGGCACGCTCGCGCCTGCCGAGACTGCGACCTCCGCAATCTCGCGGTCCTCGGTTGACACGATCACGTTCTTAGGAGAAACGCACCCCAGAGCTGCCGAAATTGGCCAGTGAATCATGGGCGCACCGTTGAAGATCTTCACGTTTTTGCGAACGATGCGAGTGCTCCCGCCCCGGGCGGGAATGATGATTACTGGCTCCACCACAAACCCTGTTTAGTGTTGCGCGCCAGGGGCATGATTGTCGCCCGTGAAATGAGCATCCATCCAGCCCCGCAACTCTGCTGGGGTCATCCACTCCGTGTTGGCATCGCTGGTGTAGAGAAAACCATCGGGGACCTTGGTACCCCCTTTGACCATGTCGGTTGCGGGAGACCAGGTATTGATCGTTGGCAAGATCTTGAAAAAGTCTCCATATTCGTAGGTATTGGGAGCGTCTTCTTCGCCAATCATTTGCTCGTGGAGTTTTTCACCGGGTCGAACACCCACCACCTCAGTGGGCTTCCGTGGAGCAACCGCCTCAGCAATATCTGTGATGGTCATGGAGGGAA
>CAKZKU010000288.1 GCA_937124545.1 uncultured Microbacteriaceae bacterium
GAGCGGTCGTAAAAAGGAACCACGGTCACCTTCGAGGTCGTAAACCACGCAGGCCAAGATCCTTGATCGAGTTGGCTAAAGTGAGCCATCCAAGCGTCTTCGTTGAGAGAAAATCCATCTGTAAACGGAGTGCCAATCCCCTTCTGATCTGCGTAGGCGACCGCTTCTTCAAAGCTTATTTTAGACCAATCAACGACAGGACGAATCGGCAGGGCTTCCGTGAGTTCCTCAACCTTCTTCTTCGTAGCTTTGATCGCAGCCAGCGGGTTCGTTCCATAACGAGCAACAACAACTCCGCCCACAGCGTCGGCACCATTCACGTCAAGCATCCCGCGCCGGATTGCTGGTCCAAGTTGCACCGTTGCAATATCAGCGACAGTGATGGGGCTATTGTCACGAACAGCCACCACTGCTTTCTCGATATCCTCTACCTTCTCAATGTAACCGGTGCCACGGAGGAAATACTCGACACCATTGACCGCAAGATTCCGCGCGCCGATTTCTTGATTGGATTTCCGAACAGCATCTGCGACTTGAGCCAAAGAAATATCATGAGCTCGGAGAGCATCTGGATCAATATCGACTTGGTATTGCCGTTGGAAGCCTCCAACGGAAGCAACTTCGGCAACCCCGTTAGCTGCCAATAGCGCATAGCGAACCTGCCAATCCTGAATCGATCGAAGTTCGTCAAGATCCCAACCTCCGGCGGGATTACCCTGCGGGTCACGACCTTCAAGAACATACCAAAAGACCTGCCCAAGCCCAGTGGCATCGGGTCCCAGTGTTGGCGTGACATTCCCAGGAAGAAGGTTTGCCGGAAGAGAGTTCAGCTTCTCCCAAACCCTGCTTCGACTCCAATAGAAATCAATTTCCTCCTCGAAAATCAGATAAACGTAGGAATAACCGAACATGGAGAATGAGCGCACTTCCTTGACCCCCGGCACGCCCAAGAGAGCGACCGTTAGTGGATAGGTAATCTGATCCTCCACGTCTTGTGGAGATCGGCCATTCCACTCGGTAAAGATAATCTGCTGATTATCTCCAAGGTCAGGGATTGCATCGACTGCGACAGGATCACGCGGGTAATCCCCGGTATCCCAGTCAAAAGGGGCAACCTTTACTCCCCAGCCGATGAAGAAGGTGAGAAGGAGAAAAACAACCAGCTTTTGGTGGAGGCAAAAATGAATGAGAGCTTTCACGTGAGTTTTCGTTGTTGAGTTCTACTTGCCGTGATTGTGCTTCTCCATACCCTCCATCTTTTTCATGGGGGGCTTCTCTCCCAGCGAGAGAGTGGAGGTTACTGAACCGCAGTTCAGCATGGCGTCACCAAAGTATGGGTTGAGGACTTCAGGAGCGTTGGAAATCCAATCCCCTCCCTTCCCATCCGCAACCATGGGACAATGAACAACATAGGCACTGCCGACTTGATCCAGCCCGTAAGAACGAACAAGCGAGATGAGCCGGTTACTGATGTTCTGAAAGACTACCCGCTGCTTCGAGATGTCGCCTTCTCCTGCAAGCGCATTGGCATTTTCTTGCAGGTATTTGGCATCCTCTGTCAGTGGAAACTTACCACTGGCCTTGGAAAAATCACGCGCAGCGGCTTGAGCCTTTTCGGGAGCATCGTCGGCGAGCGCCTTGGAGAGCGGCAAGTAGGTTTTGATAATCTCT
>CAKZKU010000289.1 GCA_937124545.1 uncultured Microbacteriaceae bacterium
CATAGAGTGAGTATGACATCTTACCCACAAATACCATTGGGCTCCAGGCCAGGATTCGATAAACTAGTCCTTGGGGTTGTTGATTGGCCACAATTAATGCGGCTCCAAATACCGCACCACCTTGAGTCGCAGATACCCCATCTTTTCCAGATATTAAAAAATAGGATAATAGTATTAGGATCATCCCTAACCCACTCACTAAACCTCCAATCGGCCTCGAGAAAGCGCATCTGTTCTGACTGTGTAAGACTGCCACCAGACAGCCCGCTCCCAATTCCCAGGCTCGAGTGGGAAGCAAATAAAAGCAGGCATGTGGCGAAATGTCAGAGGCAATCACGAAAAGGGCAAAACCTGCCAAACAGCTTATCCCAAGAAATGGTGCGAGAAATTCTCGTTTCCTCCTATAAATGATGATCAGGAGAAGAGGATAAAATAGGTAAAATTGCTCTTCAACTGAAAGCGACCATGTATGCAAAAACGGGGAATCCTCTGCCTCCGGTCCCCAATAGCTCCCGCTCTCTCGAAGTATCACTACATTGGCAACAGAGAAAAGAGCCGCAATCGCAATTTGTCCATAGTTTCTTAATTCAGGACGGAAGGAAATAAAAAATGCCACCACCAAGGTGACCCAGATCATGATACTAAGAACTGGAAAGATTCGACGAATCCTCCTCATCCAGAAGCCCCGGAAAGTGAATTTCCCCTCAGAAGATTCCTTGATGATAATTGAAGTGATCAGATAGCCTGATATGACAAAAAAGACGTCAACCCCCAGGAAACCACCTTCTATCCAAGCAAAGCCAAGGTGAAATAAGAGCACCGGAAGGATTGCAATGGTTCTCAGACCGTCAACCTCCGGTCGGTATGGAATTGCTTTTGACAAAGTTTACTATTTTCCTCGTTGCCGGATTAATTACGAGCCGCCAAGGGCTTCGGCGAGATAGCTGCGAGACCGAACGGTCATCGCTTGTAATTCTTGTTGATCTTCAGAAATTTGGTTCACCTGTTCGGGAGAAATAGACTGATCTTCGCTCATCACCCTCTTCAGATCGAAGAGGCGGCAGAGTGTGTCCAATTTGGTCGTCTTGGTGGGATGATCAACGAGAACAAACCTCTTTGCATGCTTCAAAGAGAAGACAACGCCATGGAAGGTGTTGGTCACAACAAGGTCCACCCCGGCAAGGGCTTCGGGAACCTCGAAGGGAGCGAGCGCGGCCAATTGTTCATCAGCCCATCTGTGAAAGTAACCCACGGACACAATTCGTTTATTGTTCTTTCTCGCGAATTCCCTGACTTTTTTGATTTCACTCGGACCAGGACTCATCAAGTAGGCTCCAATCCGACCTTCCAGATTGGATCGAGGCTCGCTCTTCGGCGACAAAAGAACGGGATCAACAACCAAGGGCACGTCGTGCCCGGTTAAGTCCCTAATCATCGAAAGGGTATTGTCATCCCTGGCGGAAAGGCTTGAAAAATCATTTAGCAGATGGCTCACCGTTTCCTTCTTCTCCCCGGGATGATTCATGGAGCCAAAGCTCGGTGCATACGCAATCTTACGAACACCACGAATGCCTTCGCCAAGAAATGCCAAATCGCCGTTTGCGTAGCTACTTTCCAGATTCCAGAGCTCGTCACTCCCAAAAACAATTGCGTCATAGCCGAGTTCATTGATCTCTTGAGGAGTTTCTATCCGGCGACTCAACTTTAATGTTGCCAACCCTTTTCTATACTTTCGTGACTTAAGAAAATTGTGCCAAAGTTTCCGGGGATTTTTAGTGTTCCATAAACTCTCACGGTCTCGCCGGATCTGATGTTGATTTGCGTAATCAATGATCGATACATCGTGCCCTAGCGAGGCGATTTCATCACAAAGGCCACGAGCCTGCATGAAGGTTCCGGAATTGATTCCATTGTGGAAAGTCAGTATTCCTGTCTTCATACTGGGAACACATTTTTGGCAATCTGATAAACCGCTGTCACACTCGTCATATCTTCGGCGAAAAAGGGCTCAAGCGAGGCCGACGTAAGCAAGAGTGCGTTCCTGCCCTTCACACCTGTGTGAAAGTCTTTGCCTTTCTCGGGCCATCTTTCAATCGGGCCAAGATTCGGGTTGGGCGTTACCAAACCGGCCCCACGATTGGTGAAAAAGATCTCATCCGGACGATCGATCCAAATATCCGGAAGAGCGTTATTGAAATGCGCTTGCGCGTGCTCCCGGCGATATGGCCTGGCCGTCATCTCATATTTCTTCGCTTCGGAATCAGCATTGAATAATCGACAAATCTCATCGACAAGAGCGTCACGCTCCGAGTCATCAACAGGCCCGTTAAATCTGGAATCATTGAGATAAATCCCGGGGATATAGTGATTCCCAAAAGCCTTGGTTCCAGACCAGCTGGTTCCTTGAGCCCTGTCCTTAAGGCTTCGTGGCATCTTTTTAACAATTCCCCTCACCCATTTCCCGATTCCACTACCCATAAGAGCACCCGTGGCCTTCTTGGCAGATTGTCCAACCGCGCTGCCCTTCCGAAATCCGTGCTTCTCGAGAAACACATCTGCATTGGCCTGGTATTTGTAGACTTCCCCTCCGTGATCACCGGTGTAAATGACATGTTCAGGTTCCAATGCCTCAACGATTTCCCGCGTCACTCGATCACAGTGGCGGTAAAATCTCTTTAAGAG
>CAKZKU010000290.1 GCA_937124545.1 uncultured Microbacteriaceae bacterium
GCCGGCCACAATCTCCACGGTCTTTTCGGCCAAATCGAAGGATTTTCCGCCGTAGCGGGTGGAAGCTGCGACCAGGAGTAGTCGTGGCTCTATCTGTCCGAAGCGATCCAGCAGCGCGCTGGGTCCAAAATCAGTGGACGCTGTGCTGACCACAGCACCCAGAGAGAGCGCACCCAGGGCAAAAATCACCGTCTCCGGCGTGTTGTTCATCCAGGCGGCCACTCTGTCTCCAGCGACCAAGCCTGCTTCGCGCATCGCCTGTGCGCAGGCGGCGACCTCGCCACGAAGCTCCGCCCGAGTCATCGATATCCGAGGCGCGTCTTCGCGATAGGAGACCATCACCTCGTCGGCCGGGTCTCCCGCCAGAAGTGTTTCGACAATGTTCAGTGAGGCGCCGGGGAACCAGTGGGTTCCGGTGAAACCGGAACCTTTCGTGGTTTCTTCCCCTTTTTCTCCCACGATCCCCAGCTGATCCCACGCCAGCGACCAAAAGTCTTGGGGGTTCTCACACGACCACGCGTGCGCTTCCCGAAACGACGAAAAGCCACCGTGGTCGAGCAAATCCTGCATCAGCATGGACATACAGTAACCCCCTCCAGAAAATGGAGGCGTTTAGGCCAGGTAGGGCAGACGGGGGTCCGGGCCCTCATTAGCCCAGGTGTCTCGAATCCAGTCGTGTCTCGGGTCGTCCGTCGTCAGCCAGGTGCGTTCGGGATCGGGGCCCGCCATCACGTTCATGAAATACAGGTCATACCCGGGCATAGCGGATGCTGGCCCGTGGAAACCGTAGGGAACCAAAACAACGTCGCCAAACCGAATTTCCAGCAGCTCGTCCGACGGGCGCTCGTCCGAGGCGTAGCAGCGGAAGTAAGCAACCGGGTTTGTTTCACCGCTGGGTTGATAGGCCCGGTCGTTGGCAACCTCGAAGTAGTAGACCTCTTCGAGGTTGGATTCTTTGCCGGGAATGTAGGTGTCGTGTTTGTGGGTGGGGATTCCCGACCAGTTGCCGGCAGGAACCAACACCTCGACGGCGATCATGCGATCGGCATCCAGGTGTTCTTCGCCACCGAAGTCATGGATCTGGCGTGTGGAGCGTCCGCCACCGCGCAGAAGGCGCGGCACATCGGCAGCGCGCCGAAGCTGAACAGGTTTGGGGTTCGAGGCAATAGCTTCAACCACCATGACCCGCGTGTGCGGGCGGATGGTGATGTCGGTGTTGATCGGTAGATACAGGTAATCGACTGCCCCGTGGAAAACCGACTGGCGCCCACTGATCTCGACGGTTTCCGATTCGTCGGCACCGGCCAAGGTGTAGGTCACCTCGGCGCCCGTGCCCTGAAGGACATAGATGACCCGCTCGATGCCATCGGGTGCGATGTGGAATTCGGGCGCATCTGTCGCATCGGCCACCCGCATCCCGGTGTGTTTCCAGCCGGGTAGTTCCTGGTCAACAACTGTTTCCCACGGACCTCTTCGCAGCGTTCCTCGGGGGTAAAACCATTGGGTCATTTCTATGCCTCCTTGGCAGCCAGTGCTCGAAGGAAGTTTACGCTGGCGCGTGCATCGTTCATTGGCCCCTCCCCGGAGGCAGGCTCCTCGCTCATCACCAAGTCTTGTTCCAGGACAAACCAACCGTCATAACCGTGCGCCAACAGCGTGTTGACGATTCTCTCCACATCGACGTCACCGCCACCCAACGGGGCATACAACCCCTGGGTAACGGCGTCGTAGTAGGAGATCTCACCATCGCGGACTCGCTGTGCGACGTCGAGGTGCACGTCTTTGAAGTGCACGTGCCCCACTCGATCGGTGAACCGCTCGACAAAGTCGACCGGGTCTGTCCCGCCAATCCACATGTGACCTGTGTCGAGACAAAACGCCATGGTGGTGCGCTCCAGCACCTGCTCTACCTCGGCCCAGGTTTCCACCATGGTTCCGGCGTGGGGGTGAATGACCGCGGTGACGCCGCGCTTAGCGGCCGTCTGGGCGATGGCGTCGAGATTTTGGGCCATGGTGACCCAGTTCTTTTCTGACATCTCGGGTTTCACGGCGTCATATCCGGCCTGGCCGGTTTCTGCAGCGAGCACAAGAACTTTTCCTCCGGCTGCCTCATAGGCCTCCAGCTCGCGTTCAATTTCTGGCAGCGGGTCGTGACCGGGGTCATGCAGGACCACGGGGACGAAACCGCCGACAGCTTTCATTCCGTGGCGCGCCAGCGCATCCTTGCGTCCTTGCGGGTCTTCGGGCAGGAAACCCAGCGGACCAAACTCCATCGCTTCCAACCCGAGGTCCGCCATTTCGGTGAGTACTCGGTCAACCTTCATTTGGTGGCCCCACCCGGGAACCTCACACACGCCCCAGGAAATGGGTGCTCCTGCGATACGGATCTGGCTCATTGTTTCTCCTTCTGTGGTTTATGCCTGAAATGCTGGGCTTTTTCCGCGCAGAACATCGGCGATGCCCTCCGCGGCTTGGATAAAAGTCGCCGCTGTGCTCGCGGTGGTGAGCCCCATCACATGCGGGGTGAGAATGACCCGGGGGTGCTCGAACACCGGGTGATGTGCCGGTGGCTCCGTGGGGAAAACATCCAGTCCTAGACCCCCAAGGTGGCCGGTCTCTAGACCCCAGAGCGCTGCGTCAAGATCGAGAACCTCGCCACGGGCGAGGTTCACCAGAATGGTCTGCGGCTCTAGAGAGGCAATCACCTCTCGATTGATGAGCCCCGTGGTGTCGTCGGTGGCCGGCAAATGGACGCTCACATGCGTGGCTCCGGCCAGCGCTTCTTCCATGCTTGGAGCCAATCGAATGTCTGCTTCGGTGACGAAAGGGTCGTAGGCGACACAGTTCATCCCAAAGGCCTGGGCGAGGCGCGCTACTGCGCGCCCGATGCGCCCGTATCCGAGGACGGCGAGCGTTCCATCCCGCAGGTCACCCACCGGAATTGTTGCTCGATCATCAAAGGCACCGGTCTTCACGAGCTGTGTGAGCGGGGAGAGGGATTTGGTGAGTGCGAGAAGGTGGGCGAGTGCGCCTTCGGCCACCGCTTCTGTGTTTGCGCCGGGGGTAATCACGACGGGAATGGAACGCGCTCGAGCTTCGTCAAGATCCACCCGTTCAGTCCCCACGCCGGTTCGTGCCACCACCCGCAAGGCAGGCAGGGTGGCGAACATTGCTTTATCTAGGTTGACGTGGGCGCGGACAATGGCGCCTACGGCGTGCTCAAGGTCTGCGGGGCTGGGATCAGCAACAAAGCGAGCTACTCCATCGAGCACGGGGCTCACCGTCGCGGCATCGACGGGTCCCAGCCCAACAACAACAGGCAGTTCGTGAGAGTGCTGGTCCATGACGGTTGATTAGTCGCCGGTCATGACCGCGGCAACTTGGGCGCTGAGCCCCCGGCGCAGCGCCAGTGCATCGGAACCAAGAGAGAGGTAATCAATTCCGTTCTGCTGCATAAAAGGAATGCGAGCTGGATCCGAGATCAGGGATCCTACGGAGAGGTTGTGAGCGTGGCCGTGTTTCACCACCTCGGCGAAAGCCTCGGTGAAGACCGGGCTGTCCATGTCTTCGGGAACCCCGAGGGCAAAGGACAGGTCGAGGGGGCCGATAAAGAGTGAATCGATGCCCTCCAGAGCCGCGATGTCCGAAAGCTCGGACATCGCCCCTGCGGTTTCAATCTGAACGACACAGAGGCCTCGCGCTGTCGATCGCACGGAGTGGGAACCCCAGCCCGCGCTGCGCGTGTAGGAGGCGACACCACGCTGACCAGTGGGGGGGTAATCAAAGTACGACGCGTATTCCCTGGCTTCTTCGACGGATTCGATGCGCGGCAGCATGACGCCG
>CAKZKU010000291.1 GCA_937124545.1 uncultured Microbacteriaceae bacterium
CGATCGGGAACTCCTTAGCGAAAAAGTAACCGACCGCATCCGAATGGTGAGTCAGTTGTTTGTCTTTCTTTTTGTCGATCTCCCCCGATCCGCCTTCGACGGTGACGACGCCCTCGAGGTCTCGGATGAGGTTCTTGCATTTCGCCGGGTTGATTAGCCAGCGACGATCGCCTTTCGTATTCAGAAGGCGAGAATTGACTGCGTTGACGCGCGATCTCTCGAATGGGTTCGACTTGGGCACTCGATCAAGCAAGCGTGTTCCGAAGACTGGCTTGAGAATGTCCTTGATGATCTTCCAGTCAGACCCAGCGACAGAAGTCGTCGTCTTCGCTCCACCAGTTGCGTCGCCATAGAGCTTCACAATGCCCTTGTGGTGTCCCCAATCCTCAGCGACCTTCGTCGCCACCTTGGGAGTGGTCGAGTCTCTCGGGATATGAACCTCGCCGATAGATCGAGTGATATCGTCGTCGGGCCAATGCTGGACGACTTGCGCGACACCTGGTGCTGTGTTGAAGTCAAAGCAAAGGCATAGTTCGAGGTCTGGCCGATACTTGACCGAGCTGTCTCGATGGAATGACGAGTCGAAGTTGTAGTATGCGAGCCCCTCGAACGAGACAAACTCCGCGCCGATCTCTTGGCGCATTGTCATCTCGTCCACTTCATTTCCCATCTGCTCGAGCTCTTCGGGGTCCAGGACTTCCCACCCGGTCCACGCGAATGCTGCTCGAGTTGGATCGCCGCCGTCGCGAGACTCCATGAACCAGTCGAACCAATGGTTTCTGCCTCGGGGCTTTCCTATTCGCATCCCACCGCCCTTGGTGTTGATCAGGCACGGGCGAATCGTCTCTCCCCAGCATTGCTTCTTCTGGTCAGCGGTCTCATCCAGGACGAAGTAACCGATATCCACACCTTCGATTCGAGTGGGGTTGTCCATCCCGACGACAAGAAGAATCCCTCCATTCTTGAGGTGAATCTCCATGTCGCTTTCGCGAATCTGCTTCACGAGGTCCTTCGGTACATATCGCTTGAGGTGATCCCAGAAGATCTTGCGCCCCTGCGAATAGGTCGTAGCCATTGCGGGGAAATAGACTCCAGGTTTACCTCGGAATAGAGATTCGAGGACGAGACGTCGAGTCGCGATGACAGTCTTGAAGGACCGCCGAGATGCGGCAACGTCTATGAACCTGGCGTCGGAGAAGAACGGAAGATATGGCTTGAGTGACCGAGAGTTGATCGGACGCCAGTGCCGTGTGAGTTCGCCGTTCTCAATGAACTTCGAGATCTTGTGAAGGCCGCGTTCGATCCTCAGAACAGGAGCGCTAAACGACTTCTCCGACTGAACCCAACGGAATCTATCTTCTAATTCTTGCCTATGAGTCTTCTTGATGTCGAAGTCGTCGAAGCCAGCGGCATGCTTGAAGTGTAGATCATAGGCCGACGAGACAAAGTCGACATGGCGAGTGCAAAGATCACCCACGTCGACCCTAGGGATCGCCTCCAGTTTCTTGCGAAGTCGGTTAATCCTGGCGGTCAGCCTGGGCACGCTTTAGTTCCTCGATTTCTGACTCGAGCGCCTCGATCAACTGCGTATCCATGATCTCCGCGACATTCCCGACGCAGCGATTCAGGAGTTCCTTGGCGCAATCCAGGTTCCCTTCATTGATTCCATCAACGAGAAGTTGGACAGCCTTTTGAATATGCTCAGGCTGAGCCGCATTGAGGAATGTGGCGCGAAACTCTCGCACTCGCCTATGCCCGGGGCCACCTTTGCCCCTTGCTGCCTGGTTTCCTTTCTGGAAGCGTCCCTTCGAATCCTTGTCCGGTGTCTTCGGCCTCAATTCGTGCTCTGACTCTCCACCCATTTCCTGGCTCGCTGGAGTCTCGTCTTTCCCGTGGTCTGGGTGTCCAGGCTGCGGACCAAAAGTCATCGAATCTCTTCCTCCGAAAACAGCCCCACCCAAGGGATTAAATTAGAGCGGGAGGTTCAAATTGAAGACCCCTCAATGCCACGCCGGGCCCTCGGAAATGAGACTAGGGTAGCTCCCGGCTTTACGTGTGGCGCGGGCGGGGCAATCTCTAGTCGTCGTTCTCTTTTGCTGCATCGAGTACGTCGCGAAGGATCTTCGATGAAAGAAGAAGATCCTCCTCTTTTAGCGGGGCATCTGGCTCGTCCAGTGACTCATCGGCGACGACATATGCGTCATATCGGTCAAGGACATCGGTCCACAGCCCATCGACTTCGGATGCCTTGATGTTGCCTCCAGCCTCAAAGAGCCCGCAGCCCGAGACAAGTAAGAAGCAGAGAACCAAGGCGGCCTTCGCCAACCCGGTGAGAATCTTCTTTGCGATGTCTAGGACCTTGTCGAGTCGTTCCTTCACCTGATCAGCTTCCTCGATCCGTGCAACCTCCAGACTCGCGCGAATCTGCTTGAGCGCGAGGTCAGCACGCTCGTCTTGCCCGTTGGCCACGGCTTCCAGATACGCTCTCGACGCCACTTGAATATTCAGGCGGGAGTTTTCCTTGATGACTCCTGAATCGATAAGGTCCTGGACTTCGTCGAGGATCGTTTTCGAGAGTTCGGTCCCTGCTTTCCCCCAGTTGAGCTTCAGCATCTTCTATTTCCCCAAGGGCTCTTTGGTGATGGACCGCAAAACCGTGTTTACGACCGAGGCGCCCGTTGTGAGTGCGACGGCTGCTGTCGGAATAACATCGGCAAGATTCAAGAGAAGCGCCGCCAAGACGGCGAGCACTTGAGCCCAGATCGTCTTCGACATGTACCAGGGTTTCTTCTTCATTTGTCTCCCTTCAAGATGCGATCGAGCTCCGCTTCGTCGAACCCGAAATCTTGTTTCCGGAAGATCGCGAAGTTCTCCCAGATGTGAACGTAATCGCCTTCGTCGGAGTCACCCCCTCCCGGATCACCTCCTTGGTAAGAGTCGGAATCACCGGAAGGGGGCGGAACGTCGTCGTCTGCGTTGCTGCTGCTGTCTGACGTCGTTTGAATTCGGATGGTGCCGTCGATGTCGACGACGTATTCCTCGCCATCGACTTCGATCAGGGCTTTTATCTTCGTTGGCTTGCCCTCGGCCTGAGGCTCGTTCGACATAGACTTCGCCGAGAAGAGGAAGATGCCAAGCAGACCTAAAACGCTCACAAACCGGCCCATTGCTACACTCATGACGATGGGTTCCTTACCACAACAAAGGCGACGCCCTCGGCCGTCTCGCCGTTGTCGGCTGTCGCCTCTACTTCCATTTCGTAGTCACTCCCTGCCGTTCCGCCTTGGAGCAGGAAGATCACCTTTTGTCCGCTGATTTGGCGCGCCCCGACGTTCTCTGAAAGCTCGCCGCTCGGGTCAAAGGCCACGTTGACCGATGTGATGGTCGCCCCCGTTGAAAGCACCGATGAGAAGTCCATCTCCACGTAGAGGACTTCATCTGGTGTCTTGTCGAAGTTGGTAGCGGCGATTCGAATCCCCATCAGGCCGCGTCCTCGTCGACGATTTCATAGATGAGGGCACCAACCGCGAAAGAGACGTCAATTCCGTCTCCGATGGTTCTCGATGGAGAGACAGGCGCGTACCCGAGGAAGTTGTCGGCTTGGTCCATGATGAATGACCACGCGATCACGCCCCAGGATCCAGAAGCGGTCCCGAAACTGACCACCGAAGAGTTTCGAGCCTTCCCATCTGAGTGGCGCTCCCATGCAGTCGGCGCGGTCGTCACGCGAGCGTATCCGCCGCCCGAGGGCTCGGTGATGTTGGACCCATCGGGAGCGGGCTTGGTTGTCGATAGCCCAACCTTGATCGACGTAGGGGGGGTGAACGCGGTGTTCTTGAAAGTCGCGTCGATGTAGGCATTCAATTGTGCTGCGCCGAATCCCATCGCGTTTTCCTCGCTGGTACGCTCCGGAAAGCCGCAATACAGCACGCAATGCGAACGGAAGTCAACTATGCGTTCATCGACTTCGGTCTGGGATCTTTAGTGATCGTCCCCGCGAGGCTAAATTCACTTAGTCCGATCGACTCGGGACCGATATGGCCTTGCCCCTTGAAGTTGACGCGGTCGATTCTCGTCCCGGAATCGAAGCCGATTGCTCTGGATCTTGAAGATCGGCACCGGTCCCAAGGGAGCTCGACGCGCGAGTGGTGGATAACCCAGTCGCGAATAGCTCGGCCTTCCCAATGAGTCCACCCGACGCCATCGACGCGCATACTCCAATCGAGCCAAGCGACGCCGCGGCCGTGAGAACGGATGTCCCGATGGAGCCATTCGCTGCTCGAGAAGACAAAGCCGCTCCCGCGCTCAAGTTTGCGGTTGCGCGACTGCCGGATGACCCAGTCCCCTCGAGTTCTCCACCAGACTCCGCAAGGTCGCTCGTCGCCCTGGTGATGTTCGCACCGATACCGGCAAGGCTGGCCCGAGCCGAGAGGTTCGCGATGGCTTGTGTTTCATCTCGCCCCGTCGAAGCCAGTTGGGCGAACGCCGATAGGTTTGAGGTTCCCGCCGATTTGCTCGAGCCGACAACGGACAATTTAGCCGAGGCAGTTAGGTTTCCTTGTCCGGTTGATTGGCCGGACCCCGTGCCGACTGCGAGCCATTTGAACGCATCGTATGGCCCGCGATTCCACTTCCCGTTCGCGGTCCCATGGTCTTGATTGAAGCCCGCCGTGAAGGTCCCCGAGAGGTTAGAGCCAGTCTCGTCCTGCCCGCCGGTGGATAACGGGAGATAGTCCCGATTCGCCGGATCCCGAAACTCTTCGACCGAGATGATGTTTCGATCTGAGCCGATTCCAGGCGCCGTCGCGTCGCTCGAAGAGTTGTTCGACGCGGTTCCGCCACCTGAGCTGTCGAAGTCGGTCGCGTTGTCCGCTGCGATGCAGTTCCGGATGATTATTGAGGAGTTGATGGTAGACCGAATGCCAATCCCACCGGAGCGGGCGCAATTGATTGCGAGGCAATTGTAGATCGCGTCCGCGTCGTTCAGGTCGAACCCCCAGCGAAGTCCAGCGGAGTCGCCGCCGCCCTGCGCGATACAGGATCGGAGCTCAACACCCGAGAGCCCCGCGAGGACTCGGAAGCCGGTCCTCTGGGGCGTCGTCGTAGTCGACTCGACAAAGCACGCCTCGAGAATCACGTCGTCCGCTTCGACCTCGGGGACCATGATGAGGGGGAAACCGTAGGCGCGAATCACCTCATGGAGCGGGGCAATTTGCGCCCGGAGGTCGGGATCCATGGGCGGCCGATGGGCCTTGTACTCGGGGTAAAGGTCACTGCGAAAGGTTTTCCCCGGCGCATCAAAAATCACCGCGAAGGGGCTTTCGGGGTAGCTTTGGCGCAGCCGGCGAAGCATGTTCACCACGCCGCGGATCGCCCCCGTGGGCTGCCCATCGCTGGTGGTTAGGGGCGGCAAAGCGTGGAAGGCTCGAAAGAGATAGGACGAGCCATCCACTAACACCAATGGATGTTGTGCGTCGCTCATTGGTGTCACCATAGTCGCCATGGCCCAGACGGGCGTAATCGGGAGGCCCCATGCCA
>CAKZKU010000292.1 GCA_937124545.1 uncultured Microbacteriaceae bacterium
CCATCACGGCGACCTCGCCCGATGGCAACACCGGAACCTGCGCGGTAACAGTTTCCTAATACTTTAGGACAAGAGAGGCCCCCGCTTAGAAAGGCGGGGGTTTTTCTTTGCCTGTGGTAATATTTAGCACGACCAAGGAGGAACATGTCCGACGAAGAAGATATTCGCGAGGCCGTAGACGAGGCCAAGCAGCCCGGCACTTTTAATATTGTCAGCGTTCTGCAAAACAGAAACTACCCAAAGACCGAAATCTCAGTCATGCTGGATGATTCGCTTGCCTATGAGGCCGCAATGATTATGGAAAAAATCAATGAGCTTGATGCCAAGATTGGCAAGAACAAGATGTCTGTCAAGCAACAAGAGGAGCGAGAAGGGCTGCTTGCGTCCAAAGATGCAATCTTGGACAAGATGGCGGACTGCTACTACACCGTGGAAATATCTGGTATTAGCGAAGGCGTTCGCGAAGAGGTTTTTGCTGAGGCAAAAAAGCGTTACCCAGTTGAGTACGAAAATGCTAATAGCATCTCCGACCTCCTGAGCGGAGATAGCAAAAAGGTCGAAAAGGAATCCCCCGAAAGGGACAATCTTTTCACCGACTTTCTGTGGCAGAAAAGCATTATCAGCGTGACCGATCCAGACCAGAACACGCAGACAGAGTTTTCGTATTCCGCAATTAAGGCAATGCGCAATCAGTTCCCACTAAGTGCCATCATTAGAATTAATGAGGCAATAGAAAAGATGCGCTCTTCGGCCGCAGTCTTCATGATGGAAACCGGTGAGGATTTTTTAGCGAAGCCCTAACCTGGCCACAGAATAGCTTCCTTAGAACCTACCTGAAAGCTGCCGCCAGCATAGGGCACCCGCCCACAGCAGTAATCTTTAGCGACCCATCTCACACGGAGTGGACCATGTGGGACTATCGCTTGATTAAGGCACACTATATCCTCGAGGATTGGTACCGGGACGGCGTGCCCATTTGGGTGGACGAATCAGATCGCGTAACCTTTGACGCCAAGGCTAGGGTATCTAAGTCCAAGGCAGCCATTGAGCGGGCCCAGGAAGCCGACGGCAAAAAGAAAAGCAAGTCGTACGGCAGGTACTTTGTTGCCGAGCCCAGGGTTATGGACGGCGGCGATATGCCAACCAGGGAAGAGTGGCTAGAGGAGCAGAACAGCAAGCAAGGCAAGCCGCTGCGCCAAGCCAGGGAAAGGCAGGTATTGCAGGGCAAAAACAAGCCATAGGGTAGAATGGTAGTAACCGTTTAAGTAAGGATTTTTCTGTGGCCGAAGAGACACTCAGGGTTAAAATTGAGTCTAACATTGAGGAGTTCATTAGGGGCACCGACAAGGCCGTCGCTGCACTTAAGAAACTCAAGGCCGAAGAAAAAATTAGCCAAGATAAAATCAGGGGATTTCAGCTAGAGCAGGCTAATAACAAAAAGAAGATAGCAGCACTAAAGCAAGAGATTGCGCTAACTAGCAAAACGGATGGTCGAAGCGCCAAGAGGTTAGCTAACTTACAAAAAGAAAAAAACGTAACCGCTGGCCTGAATGGTGTACTAACGCGGCGGATAAAGAGCGAGCAGCGACTGCTGAATGTAACTCGCAATAGCATTTCTTCTGCGCAGTCAGAGATTTCTCAAATCCAAGAAAAGACTCGAGTCTTAGAGAATCTCTCTAAGCCGTCTTTGCGCTATGCCCTGTACGATGTTTCTCAAACGCTGCAAAGAGCTGCCATCGCATTCGCGGCCTTCTCTGCCGTGCCAGTTGGCTTTGCCATTAAGTACGAACGGGAGTTCGCCAACGTAATTAGAACCAACGAGCTCGCCGCAGACGAGGCGAAGGATACCAGGGATGCCCTGCTCGGCGCGTTGAGGGATATTGCTCAAGCGACACCAATCCCCTGGAAAGACATTACCAATATCGCAACCCTCGCTGGTCAGTTGGGCATCGCTAGCGATTTGGTTGCAAACTTCACGGAAAGCGTGGCCAAATTCTCGGCAACTACCGACCTTAGCGTTGATGCTGCGGCCACAGGGTTTGGTCGGTTGAATCAGCTTATTGACGGAGTGGATGGTCAGTTCGAGGAGCTGGGTTCTGCAATTCTGGCCGTGGGTGTTGACTCGGTCGCCACAGAAAGCGCAATTGTAAACGTCAGCACAAACATTGCATCGATGGGTAATCTGGCTGGGCTTAGCGCATCGGATATTATCGGGCTGTCTGGCGCTATAGCGTCGCTCGGTATTAGGCCAGAGCTTGCACGGGGTAACATCACACGTTTGTTCTCTAACATCAATAAGTCGGTAGCCCTGTCCGGCTACAACCTAGAAGAGTACGGCAGGCTTACAGGTCGCACGGCCGAAGAGTTTGCGAACGCCTGGAGTAGCGAGCCAACAGAAATTCTGCTCGACTTCTTTGAGGGTATATCTCGAGAAGGGGCCGGGGCGGAGAGAACCCTTCGCGATTTGGGCATAACCTCCGTGCGTGACATCCCCGCAATCTTGAGATTGGCCCAGAGCCAAGACGAGGTTCGCAGGCTGATTGGTGTAAGCAATGATGCTTTTGCTGAGGGAACAAAAATTACGGAACAGTATGGAGTTATTGCAGGAACAACCGCTGAGGAAATCAAGAGGCTTACACAAAACCTTGCAACACTGGGCGCGACCGTGGGAACGGGATCACTGGACCCAATTGCCGCATTTATTAAACTGCTGAACACTGGAATCACCAGCACCTCGGACTTTTTGGCCGATACATTTCTTGGCGAGACAATCAACTCTTCTATTATTCTTCTGAGTTCTTTGGGCACCGCAATATTTGCCCTTGGCTCAGTGATTGCCATTGCCACCGCCGGATTCTCTGCGTTGTTGTTTACCTCAAGGGCTCTTGGCGTCAACATCACGGCATTCGGATTCAAGGCGCTGTTTACGGGAAAGACTATTGAGACCTTAGCGCTGAGGGCCGGGATTGCAGACGTTCGTCTAAAGGCTCTTCGCGCCACAGTTCTTCGCGTGGGCCTGGCGTTAGGTGTTGTCTCCGCTGTGTTTGCGGCTGCTGGATTTGTTATCGACTCTTACAACCAGCGTCAAGAAAGGGTCGGTTCGATTGGCGATGAGCTTATCGACAGGAATGCCGACCTGGCGAAGGCAATCGAGAAGGACACGAAAGCCTACGAGGATGGCGATGGTGCCATTAAAACATTTTATAAATCAACAGAGCGCTCTACTAAATCAATGGAGTCCAGTACGGTTACTGCGGACGTATATGGAGCTGCCCTCAAAGAGATTGGTGCCTCTGGCTCCAGCGCATCCGAGGGGCTTGCTGAAATTGTTGCAATAGGCGATCAGGTGGTCTTGAGCTTTTTGAAGCAAGCCGCGGCCAGCGAGAACTTCGCTAACATAGTAAACAATCCACTCGGCGGCCAAATAATTTTGGAAGAATTTGGTGGACCCGAAGGATTCTTTAGGGCAGCGCTAGAGGACACCGAGGCGGTCAGGGCCAAAATAGAGCAGTTGAGGGAGGAGGCCGTTGGTCCGGGCGGATTGTATCAGGCGTTTAGCAACCCACTGGGGCTAATAAGAAGCGAGGACCTTGAGGTTCTAGATGGCCTCGAAGACGCGCTTGACAGAATCGCCGCGGTCGGCTCTGATTCTTTCTCTGAAATTGGTCAAGCTGCCGAGGAGGAGGCAAATAGAATCGCTCTTGCCGAAGGGCAGATTTCTGCTTTTGCCGAAAGTCTTTTTGGTTCCATTAATAAAACAAAGGCAGCCAAGGACGCCGTCGGTGAGTTTTACGCTGCACTAGAAGATGGCGAAAACGTCGTAGATGTTTCTAGCGAGAAGTTCCAAAAGCTCGTAACTTCAATTGCCGCAACGGGCGACCCGCAACAGGCGATTACCGACCTGCTGGCTATTCAAGAAAGTCTTGCTCAGCAGGGTTTGCTAACGGCGGGAGTGTCTGAGATTCTAAGCTCTGCCCTTATCGACCTAGCGGTTGCCGGTAAGTTTGTTAACTCAGAGCTTGAGGTTACCCCCGAAAAGCTGGCGGAGATTGGATCGATTGCGGCATCCGTTTTGCCGGGCGTTAACTCGGACCTCGACACCTACAGAAACACCGCAACCGGAGCAGCCGAGGCAACAAAGACTCTTGCCGAAGAGTTCGACGAGTTGCTTGACACCATATTCGCTCCGGTAAACGCGGCGCAAGATGCCGCTGAGTCTATTTATGATTTGGGCGTGGCCTACACCGAACTTGGCGAGAACGCTTTTTACGCAAGTGAAGAGGTGCAGGATGCGGTTTCGAATATCTTGGATTCGGCGGCCAGCCCAGAAGAGGGCGTGGCTAATCTAAATGCGCTTTACTCGCAACTCGCGTCTACGGTTGGGTCGGAAACCGCCCCGTCCCTGGCGTTCTTGCGGAGTGTAATCGACCAAGTGTCGGCAGAGTTTGGCGTCGCACAAGAAGCGGTTGCCGGATTCGCAAACATAGACCTGGGATTCTTTACCAGTGGATTGCGCGAAGTTTCCGAAGAGGTACGCACGCTTTCTGATTACGCAGGCGACCTGGAGAGCGTTATCTCCCGTGCCTTTGACATTCGGTTCGCCAGCACCTTTGCCATCGATAACATTGCGGAGGCGTGGTTCGACCTCACGAGTCAGGTCGAAGACGCGCAGTACGCCGTCGAGGAGCTGGCCGCAACCCAGCAAGACCTGGGCTCAGATCGCGCCCTCAAAGAATACTTCCTGTCGGTTGCCGAGGCTTACGACGACACCCTGCGTGCGTCACAATTGCGCAAAGAGATTGCGGACCTTGATAGGCAGCAGGCCCAGAACGCTAGGGAACTCGCCGAAGCCCAACAGATTGCTGGCGGCGACCTTACCACCCAGGGCCCCGGCTCTCGCCAAAACAGAACCGCCCTACTTGGACTTGTGCAGGAGTACCAGGGTTACATCACCACGCTGGCGGAGTCGGGGGCCAGCCAGGAAGAGCTCACCAAGGCAACCTCCGAGGCCAGGGAAGAGTTCATCAAGCAGGCCAGAGAGCTCGGCTTCCAGGAAGACGTTGTCCTTGAGTACGCCGAGGCTTTCGATGACGTAACCACGGCGGTGAACCGTGTTCCTCGGAACATCACTGTTACCGCCAATGTCAACCCAGCGCTCCAGGCGCTTAATGAACTGAATGCCAAACTGAACGAAAGCATTGGCCTGGCTAGCAGACTGAACCAGGTCCAGGGCCAACCGACGCCCGGTCCGGGGCCGGGGCCGGGGCCAGGGCCAGGGACAGGGACAGGGACGGTTGCGAATTCGGGAACGCCACTATTGTCCGCTGGTGCCAATTTCTCGGAGCCCGCAATCACGGCTGGCGATGTTTTGTTTGGCCGCGCGGAAAGAACTTCAATCACCGCACGGCAGGTGGCTTTTGTGAACCCCAGAATAGTAGAGAGGCAGGCTAGCTACGGGTCCAACTCTGGCTTTGGTTTTGTTAATGGGGGCTATGGCTTCGCCTCGGGCGGCTACACTGGACCGGGCGCAGCTAACGCCCCTGCCGGTATCGTACACCGCGGCGAGTACGTTGTGCCCAAGCAGTACGTCAACCAGTCCACCGGAATGCCAGACCCCTCGTTCCTTGCGCAGCTACAGAACGGTATGCGGGGCTACCAGATGGGTGGCTTCGGTGGCGGTGGCGGTATGGGTGATGGCACGATGATGGTGGAGCTGTCGCCCTACGACCGGAAGCTCCTTGAGGATGCCGGTAACGTACAATTGAGGGTGAATGGAAAGGTGCTGGCGGAGACAACAAACACCAGTAACTTTAACGAGGCGCGAAGAGGTTCTAACTAATGTCAAGTTGTTTCTACATGGGTACCCGGCAGGGGATGGTGGAGATGACTGCACCCTCGGTGAACATGCCCTCCTCGAAGCAGGGTTACTTTAACAAGGTTGACTTTCTGAATGGCGGTACCGCTATTCGCCGTTCGACTGCTTCGCACAAACAGTACACGATGACGTGGAACTCCATGACCCGCGATGAAGCACGGGTAATCCTTGACATTGCGGATGGGGTGCGAGGTCCAGGTCCGGTGTACATTCACGACCCGATGGCCGCCGATCGTAACGTTTTGCCACAGTGGTGGGCCACTCCGTCTCAGGGTGGTTACGATGGCCTGCCCCTGAATAACGGCGTGCGCGGTGAGATTACCCAGACACCAGCTAACTCTCTGAACTTTCCTACCGAGTCAATTATTTACACGGTAGCAGCCGGGCAAACTCGTGAGGTCTGGATTCCGATCCCGGAGGGACACCGTGCGCACATTGGTGCGTTTGGCTCCGACGGCACGGGCGGTACGGTTGTGGCGACGCCTACTATCAACTCGATCAACAACGGCACGCCGGTTACGTTGACCCTAATGGACGTGACGGATGATAGCCGTTTCAACCAGAGCTTCGGTGCGGCTAGCTACGATGGCGTGATGCTGTCGCTTGGCGGGGTGGGGACTTTGACCCTCTCCGGTATAATGGTACAGGTGTTAGAAGAAGGCGTGAACCCTCCTGCCGGTGGCTTTATTTCCGGTCAGGGCAACTCTGGTTTGCAGTTTATGAATCAGCCCACCTACACGCCTTACTCTTCTGCGTTGGATAGAGTCGGTGTTGTTGTGGAGCTGGCGGAATACTATGGATGGACTAGCTAATGGTTGACATTACCCGACTTACTGGTGGCACGGTTCCGGCTGACGGCAAAGACCCTCGCACCTTTCCGTCAATTTGGAACGCTACCGCAACCAGCCTTGAGTCTGCTCTGGCGGAGGCCTCGGTAACAGTTTCCGCGTCGGCACCAACCAGCCCCTCGAATGGCGACTTGTGGTGGGACACCTTCAACGAGGGTTTGTTCATGTACTACACCGGAGGCGAAACCCCCGAGTGGATCGCAACCACCGGAACACTTGAATCGGATGTTGCAACCCTGCAAGCAGATGTTGTTGCAAACCGGCTGATGCTAGAGACCACAGAGAAAACTTCTTCCTATACCCTGGCGCTTGACGATGCCTACAAAGTTGTTCTAGCGAGCATCGACACGGGCTCTGTTACCGTCCCGGCTAGCACTTCGGTTGATTTCCCGATAGGTACTGTAATTAATGTTTATAACATTAACCCCACCGACGTGATCATTCAGGGAGGCGTGGGGGTGACCGTGCGCAACGCCGGAAGCCTGGCTCAATATGGCGAGGTGTCACTTCGCAAGCGCGCTGCGGATGAATGGGTTTTGGCCGGTTCGGTATCGTGAGCGATTCTCTTCGACGCAGGGGCCTTCTTAATTCCGGCGGCCCTCCCGCCTGGGTCACTCAGTCCGGAAGACTCTTCAGGAGCAGCCCCGGTATATATACCACAATTGACTACAACACAACCCTGGTGGCAACCGATGCGGAATCTTACTCAATATCATCCGGATCGCTTCCAAGTGGCATGTCGTTAAATTCTTCTACTGGAGAAATTAGTGGTATCCCCACGGGAATTTCAGATTATACATCCGGAACTATTTTTTCTTTTGTTGTTAGCGCTACAAATTCTGCCGGGTTTACAGATAGGTCATTCGAAATAATGGTCGATTCTTATTATGCTGGCTACAGCTGTATGCAAATGAACGAAGGTTCTTCCGCCACGGTTACCGCTCCGGCTGGTTTTACCTACACAAGATTAGACTTCACTAGCTACGGCACGCCAGGTGGGTCGTGCCCACTTTACTCAAGGGGCGGATGCCACAGTGGCGCAAGACCATACGACCTGGCGGCAAGTTCTTTTCCTCAGACGAGCATTAGCGTTAGCGCCTCGAACTCATGGTTTGGCGACCCCTGCGGCGGGACATACAAGCGATACCGCGGCAGTTTTTCTTACTCGCCCATAAACCCATAATTTTTCGATTGGATTTATACAGTGGCTACCGATGACATCTATGTAAAAATTACCGGCTCTGGGGCTTTTGCCGGGCACGAGTCCAACGTTATCAACTACTCGTACACTGAGGGCTCGACACCTCTTGTGCCGGGTGATGAGTCGGGTGCTATTGGCGATGTCAGCATTGAGGTGCTGAATGAAAACAACGCTTCGATCCTGCTGTA
>CAKZKU010000293.1 GCA_937124545.1 uncultured Microbacteriaceae bacterium
TGTAACGGTGGGCGTGGATTCAACGGCAACGGACTAACGGGCGGTGGCGGTGGCGCTAGTGAAGGCGGAAACGACAGGGACGGTTCTTGGTACGGTGTCGGCGGTCACGGCCTCGCCACACGAATCATTAGCACGACAACGGCTACGTCTGAGTCTGTAGGTGAGGTAGCAACTTACGGTCCGATTGGTGTCGACCAGGTTTGGTTTGCTGGCGGTGGTGGCGGGACTATTAGCACCTCGTCAAGCGCCAGGGCTGGCGGATTGGGCGGTGGCGGTACTGGCTCTCGTAACGGAAGCGTACCCGAAAACGGGACAGCTAATACCGGTGGTGGCGGTGGCGGTCCGTGGACTTACCAAGCTTATGTAACTGGCGGTTCTGGCATAGTGATTATCCGATTGTCCACGAACGTGAACGTGACTGTTTCCGCCGGTTTGACTTATGCCACAGACACGTCGGAGACGGGTTCGATTGCTTACATATTCAAATCTGGGACTGGGACGGTGACTCTAGGATAATGGCACACTACGCATTACTTGACGCAAACAATATCGTGCAACGGGTTATTACCGGACGTGACGAAAACGATGTTACAGCCGGTGTGACTGACTGGGAAGCACACTACGCAGAGGTCACCGGACTCAGGTGTTTACGCACCTCGTACAACACGATTGCCGGTGAGCACCGTGACGGTGGAGAGCCGTTCCGGGGGAATATGGCGGCAAAGGGTTACACCTACGACAAAGCCCTAGATGCTTTTATAGCGCCACAGCCCTACCCCTCGTGGGTTCTCGACGAAACTACTTTTACTTGGGAGCCGCCGGTGGCTGATATGCCTGGCCAATACGATTGGGACGAGGATACCCAGAATTGGGTTCGCTCACCCGCCCCGTTCTCGTCTTGGGTTTGGAATGATGACACGGCTCAATGGGAAGCACCTATCCCGCATCCGGCTGACGCCACAAGGCTAATGGAGTGGAATGAAGATACTCAGACCTGGGAGGCTGTAAATAATGGCGCTTGATTTTCCTGCTAGCCCTACAGACGGGCAGATTTACGACAACTATTACTGGGATAACACTAATAGTGTGTGGCGGTTGTTGGGTGACTCGTTGGAGGTTGCGGCGGATTTCTCTAATACGGCTACGGGTACTTATACGGATGGGTTCGATTACAAGTATGTGTCGTTCACTAGCGATGGTACTTTGACGGTTACTCGTGGCGGGTATGCTGACGTGTTGCTTGTCGGGGGTGGCGGTGGCGGCGGTCTCGGTTTCGGCGCTGGCGGCGGCGCTGGCGGGATGCTGTATATCGAAAACGCTTATATTCCTGCCGGTTCGCTTGACGTTGTGGTCGGTGCTGGCGGTGTTGGCAGGTCGCAGATAGGCGGCAATAACACCGGTAGGCGAGGCGAAAACGGTCACGCAAGTAGTTTGTACAAGTATTTTGCGCCTGGTGGCGGCGGAGGCGGCTGTTGGCACAGCGTTTACGGCGCTACGACGACCATTCCTGGAGAGGGCGGAAATGGCGGGTCGGGCGGTGCCACTGGTGGCAGTAGCGCTTCAGTTGGCGGTGCCCCCGCAGGCGAGGGCGTACCGACGCTTGGCAATGATGGTGCTGTTGCAAATCAAATAAGAACTACCGGAGGCGGTGGCGGTGCTGGTGAGGCCGGTCACGCTCCTACGGCTCAGGGTACAGCTGGGGCCGGTGGGGACGGGGCAACAAACTCGATTACCGGCTCGGCTGTGACGTCTGCCGGTGGCGGCGGTGGCAGTAGCTCTAGCAACCAGGGCGCTGGCGGTTCCGGCGGTGGCGCAGATGGAACTTATCAATCGGTTCCGACTCCAGCTACCGCTAACACGGGTGGCGGCGGTGGCGGGGTTTATGATTCCGCGCAGGCTTCTGGCGGCTTTGGCGGTTCGGGTATTGTTATCGTAAGAGTAAGGACAAACTCGTGAGGCTCTCTGAGCCTTGGCCCGAACAGTATTCGATCAACGCTAGATCGCCTTTCGGTTGGCGTGTTCACCCGATCACGGGCAAAAAGAAGTTCCATCACGGCGTTGACGTTGCTATGCCTGTTGGTACACCTTTGACGGCACCGGCTGACGGTGTTGTGGTGCATAAGGGTGCTGGGGCTTCTGGCGGTTACACTTTGATTCTTGGTCACGAGGGTAAGCTTTTTACGGTTTATTATCACTTGCGGGAGGCGTCACACCTGAACAAGGGGACTCGGGTGCAGCGTGGGGAACGCGTGGCATGGTCTGGGAACACGGGCAGATCTACTGGGCCGCACCTGCACTTCGAAGTCCGTCACCCGACGCGGACGTGGGGACAGACGGTAAATCCAGTGCCTTACTTTGAAACACCTGTCGAAACGGTCTTGGAAGCGCCTATGGAGCCCGAGAAGTTTCTGGAGGCACTAGAGAAGCTTGAGCCACCTAAACCCGTTGCGAAGCCTATGAGTGCCCGCCTACGCAGGTTCTTCGACATTAGAAGGGCGCTCCGCTAATGACCGAAGAATCATCTACCCGCATTACTATGAAGGAACTGTATATTCAAGTGCAGAAGATTCAGTCAATGCTTGAGAAGCTGACCGCTCAGTTGCCGTCCATCTCTGACCAACTTGATGAGTTGGAGGAAGATGTGAACATTCGGTTGAACGATCACGAAACGCGACTAAGGCGCATCGAAATGCGAATGTGGCAAGGCCTCGGAATTCTGAGCTTTTTGTTTGCGGTGGTACCCCTACTGCTTTCCTTGATGCCGTAACTAATGTTGCGCAAACTAATTGAACCTTACATTCGAGGAGTGAAATACATTATGAGCCAACCGTCTTGGAAGAATCGTAGACGTTACATCTTTGCCTCTTTTGTCATTGGGGCTTTCATGCTGATTGCGAGCTCTTTGGCTGCTTTGACCGGCGCGATGACAGATATTAGCGATCTTGTCACTGGTGGTGTGGCTTTGATAACATTGATTCTCACCAGTTACATTTTTGGTGCTGTGTGGGAAGACAAGTCGCTGAACAGGAAAGAGGAAAACTTTGATGGATAAGATCCGTGCTTATTTTGATTACGCTGGGGAGCGTTGTGCGAAAACTATTGCACAGACGGCGCTGGCCGCGATTGGTTCGGCCGCTATTGGTGTGCTCGATGTTGACTGGATTATGGTTTTGTCGGTGAGTGCGCTTGCCGGTGTCATGTCTTTGCTTACGTCCGTGTTGCAGTATGACCGGGCGGGGGAGTAATGGCTGACTTGGATTTGATGGAAGATATTGGCGGGATTGTGTGCCCGGTAGACCCAATGGAAGCTCTACAGTGCGAGTCTTGCCAGTAGTCAAACTTTCTTTGTAAGCAGGAGCCCCTCTTCGGTTTGATACCAAGGGGGGTTTTTGTTTGCCTGGAATGTGCTGGACATACTTTTCGGTTTGTGGTTTACTGCAAGCATCTAGTTAGCTAAGTATTGGAGGGTAAACATG
>CAKZKU010000294.1 GCA_937124545.1 uncultured Microbacteriaceae bacterium
GGTTGGAAAAACAGGCGCACAAGTCGCGCGTTGTCGGTGTCCAGGCCAAAAGCGTCAATGCCCTCCACATACTGATTGATATTTCCCGGAAAAATCGCAACAAAAAACGCCGCTGTTGTCAGACCAGCTATTGCAGCCACACGGCCTCGGGTGAACAACGCAAGACCCAGCGCGATTTCTACTACCCCAGACGCGAGGACGACAAAGTCGGCATCGAGGGGCAACCAAGTCGGCACCTGGGCTTGAAACTCCTGCCGCGCAAACGTCAAGTGCGAGAATCCGGCATACACCAGCGCTAAACCAAGAGTGATTCGTGCTGCACCTTTGAGAAATCTCATGACCCCACTCTAGGCAGGGTTACGCGATGGCTGTCGCCGCGGGCGTTCAGCTGACACGCGGTGCCATCCAGCAAATCTTGAGGACGACTGCCTAAAGTGAAGCTATCGAGGCCAAGGGAGTTTGTGCGTGAAGTTTTCATCAAAATGGGCGGCAGCATTTGTGGCTCCAGCAGTCGTTGCCGGTGGTTCACTCGTCATGGCCTTGCCCGCAGCGGCCGTTGATCTCCCGGATGTCACTCCGAAGGAGCTCCTCATGCTCATGGATGGTGACGTGACGGGTTTTTCCGGGACTGTGACCAAGACCTCCGACATCGGTCTGCCGGTGATGGAACTCTCCTCCATGATGTCTCAGGACGCCGTTGACGACATGGCAGAGAAGATGCCCGAGGGCTTCGAAGACTTTGTGCCCCAGCTCATTGAGCAAAACAGCATCACCCAGCTGGTGGAATTGGCGGCAGGAACCCACACGATGCGTGTTTATGCCTCGGAGAGCGGATCACGGGTCCAGATCTTGGACCAGATGAGCCAGCGGGACCTCATCGTCACACCCACCGAGTTTTGGATCTATGACGCCGGGCAAGCCTCTGCTGTGACGGGCACGCTCGATTCCGGCACGAGAGACTCACTGGAAGCTGCCGCACTGCGGGCCCAAGAACGTGCGGCCAGCCCAGAGGCTCTGATTGATGACCTCCTCGAAGAGGTGGGAGCATCCAGCGACCTGAGTGTCGGACAGGACCACCGAATAGCCGGTCGCACCGCCTACCAACTGGTGGTGGAGCCTCGCTCCGCCGTGTCACTGATTGATTCGGTCGTCGTTTCCGTTGACTCGGAAACAGGTATGGCTCTGGGTCTCGAGGTGTTCGCACGCAGTAGTGCTGCGGTGGCACTCGGGATCGGATTTGATTCGATTCGCTTCGAGACCCCGGATGCGGATCTCTTTAGCTTCACTCCTCCTCCCGGCACCACCGTGGAGGTCTGGGAAGCGCCACAGGAGCTGACCGACCTTGCCGACACCTATGCAGCCCAAGAGCCGACCGAGGAGACGCTTCGGGCTCTCGCCGGTGACCTCCAAGCGTTGAGCGGCAGCGAAGATCTTCCCGCTTCCCGTGTGGTCGGCGAGGATTGGGAGGCCGTGATGGTGATGGATTCGCTGCCCGCGGACTTCCCAATCGAGCTCCTGGAAACCGAACTGTTTGCCGACCTGATGGTAGAGGTAGACGGCGGAACCGCATTCTCGACGCCCATCCTGAATATCCTGCTCGCTGACTCAGGCAGGGTTTATGCCGGGGCCGTGACACTGGATCACTTGGTCAAAGTCGCGGCGGAGTAAATGTCCGCCGGGTCTTCCTGGGCGATAGAAACAACAGGCCTCACCAAATCGTTCGCCGGGCACGACGCGGTCTCGGGCGTGTCCCTTCAGGTACCCCGAGGGTCCGTCTTTGGATTCCTTGGCCCGAACGGTTGTGGGAAAACCACCACTATTCGCATGCTGTTAGGCCTGGCAGAGGCAACCGCGGGAGACATACGGGTGCTGGGGCACACCATTCCTCGGGAAAAAGAGAGCGCCCTGCCGCGCGTGGGCGCTCTGGTGGAGGGACCTGCTTTCTACCCTTATCTTTCCGGGACCGCGAATCTCATTCGGATGGATTCCGCTGACCGTTTCTCTGACTCGGCAACCCGCAAAGCACGCGTGGAGGCGGCGTTAGACAGGGTGGGGCTGACTAATGCTGCGGATAAGAAAGCGGGGCAGTACTCACTGGGAATGAAGCAGCGTTTGGGTCTGGCAAATGCCCTCTTGAAACGGCGTGACTTGCTCATCCTTGACGAGCCCACCAATGGGCTTGATCCCCAGGGCACGAGGGAAGTGAGAAATCTCATTCGGCAACTCGCGACTGAAGGCATCACAATTTTCCTGTCTAGCCACCTTTTGGTCGAAATCGAGCAGGTGTGTTCCCACGCCGCGGTGATGAACGCCGGAGAGCTGCTGGCGCAAGGCTCTCTTGAGGAGCTCCGGGCGCAAGGTTCCACAAGGGTTGTGCTCGCTGTGGACCAGCCTTCACTCGCCCAGTCTGTCTTGGAGACCCAGAGCGGGGGAACGGTGGCATTCTCCGAGGGTTACCTTCGCGCCGAGGTGCCCGATGACTTTGACACCGCTGCTCTCACAGCGGCACTGGTGAAAAAGAAGGTTGGGGTCAGAGAAATTCGCCTTGAGCGCCCTTCTCTCGAAGACTACTTTGTGGAGCTCACCGGGGAGGGTTTCGATGTTGTTCGCTAAATCGGTCAGTCTTTCTCTGATGCTTACCGAGCTGCAGATTATGTTCACCCGGCGTCGAACCTGGGCGATGCTCGCTGCGATTGCGCTGATTCCCATCATGTTGGCTCTCGCGGTTGCTCTGAGCTCCGAGCGCTTAGCCCCGGGAGAGGGCCCGCCATTTCTGGATCGGGTGACGCAAAACGGTCTGTTCACCGGGTTTACCGCCATGCTTCTGGCAATGCCGCTCTTTCTGCCACTCACGATCTCGGTCGTGTCGGGCGACACCATTGCCGGCGAAGCCGGCCAGGGAACCCTTCGGTACTTGCTGATTGCCCCAGTCAGTAGGCTGCGACTTCTGGTCGTGAAATACCTCGGTACCATCGCCTTTACGCTTGTCGGAACCTTCCTTTTGATGCTCTCTGGCGCGCTGATTGGGGCGCTCCTGTTCCCAGTAGGGCCCGTGACCTTGCTGAGCGGTGATGTCATTGGCGTAGGGGAAGCGGTGGGGCGGATGATGTTGGTCGCTAGCTACACCACTATCTCGATGACGGGCATGCTGGCCGTGGGGCTCTTCATCTCTACGCTGACAACGATCCCCGTGGGAGCAATGACCGGAGTGCTCGTCACCAGTGGTGTTAGTCAAATACTCGATAATTTGCCCCAGTTTGAGGTGATCCACACGTGGCTTTTCACCCACTACTGGTTGGATTTCGCCGATATTTTGCGCCAACCCATTGAACTCTCCAGCATGGGGAGCAACGCCCTGCTTCAGCTCGGCTATGTGGCGGTCTTTGGATCACTCGCGTACGGGCGCCTCGCCAGTAAGGACATCCTCAGCTAAGCCGGAGGCACGGCTGCGGTATCACCTGTTACCGGGCGGTCAATCGCTCTGCCACGCCCAACTGTTCGTTGAGCGCTACGTCTTGTCGGTTTTTCATCGCCAGGATCGAGGCCACCAGGGCAATTCCCGAGAGCGCCACCAGGGAGACTGCTCCGGCAGCAATGCGGGCTCCGTCCCCGCCAGCCACTGCGGCGAGCAGCGCATCGGTAAACCACGCCAGCGGTGTCAGGCCCTCGAGGATCCGATAGGGGGCAGGGAAGACTTCGGTGGGCACGAGCGAACCGACGCTGGCGATCTGAATCACAGCTGCAGCGATAGAGACAGCGGGAACCCACGTGGGGCGCCACACCCAGAGAAGGAAGTGCAGGGAGAGGTAGGCAAAAATTCCTGCGCCCACAACCACCGAGGTGACTCCGACGGTGCCCCACTCGGCGCCACCCAAAGTATGCAGGAGAGCCAGTGCGATGAGGCCCTGAAGAACGCCGAGCCCCAGCAATGGTTTGAGTGAACGCCACGTGAGGGCGCGGGGACCACGGTTTCCCGTCAGCGACAACGCGGTGAGCGGGGGAGACGTGACCATGGTGACGAGCATCACCAGCCAGAGGCCCAAGGGAATAATCACACTGGCGAGGGTGGGCTGCACCCCAACAGCATCGCCTCGGTCCTGGGCGTCAAACACCACAGGAGACACCAGAGCTTCCAGCGCGCTTTCGCTGGGGACGGAAATATCGTTTTCTGAAAGCTCCTCGGCACCGTCCGAGAGGCCCTCAGCAAATTCTGCGGTTCCTTCCGCAATTTCGGTGGCGGCCGAATCCAACTCGCCAATCCCGTCTGCGAGCCCAGAAATTCCCTCGGCAAAATCAGCGGTTGCGTCACGAAATTCGTTAGAGGCATCGGCCAGTTTCTGGCCCGAAGTGTCGAGCGCATCTGCACCCTTGTCGACACCAATAATTCCGGTCGTGAGACCAGAGAGAGCTTCGCTGGTCTGTGTCGAAAGGGTGGCCCCACCCGCGGCCGTCAACGCAAGATTTTGCTCCACTGCTTGCAGAGTGGATTTACCCACGGACGGATCCAGGCCTGAGATGTACGCATTGAGCGAGCTCAAAGTGGCCGACAGCGTGGAGACCCCGGCGGTGTAATCGCTGATGCCGCTGGAGAGGGCGCCCAGCCCACTGGTCCCCGCGGAAAGAGCATCCAGGCCGTCGCTGAGAGCTGTCACTCCATCGGCATAATCGCCGAGTCCGTCGTCGAACGTTGCGTACCCACTGGCGAGATCGCTCGCTCCATCATCGAGATCGGGCATTTCCGCAGCGAGCTCGGACATGCCTTCAGCGAATTCTTCCGTTCCTTCGGCAAGTTCCGTGGCGGCGTCAGCAGCCTCCTCAAACGCATCCCCGAGGTCCACGATGACGGTGAACAGCCCCTCTGTGGCTGCTTCAGCGAATTCAACACTCAAAGCCCGCGCGATGGAGTCGCCCACTTGGTCGCCCAAAACGCCGGCGAGATAGCTCCGCGAAGGGTCAGTCCGCACGGTGAACTGCGCCTGTTCGGGGTTACTTCCCCCGAGCGTTGATACCGCGGCCGAGAAGTCAGCGGGAATCTCAAAAATTGCATAGACCTCGCCGGCCGCGAGGAGGGTGTTCGCCGCCTCCGTGCTGGTGATGACCCACTCCACCTCTGTGCCATCGCCTGAAACGAGCTCCGTAATCAATGGTTTGGAAGCGAGGATGATTTCCTCTTCGCCGTCATCATTAGTGGTTTCCACGAGCTCGTCATTGTTGACCAGTGCTACGGGGATCCGCTCCAGAGCGGTGTCTGCGCTCGAGGTTAGCCCCAACAAGCTACCCACAACGACGACGGGCATAGCCAGCGCCACAATCGTCCACCAGAGACGCGAGCGCTGCGGAGTGCGTTCTTTCATCGAAGCGCCTCCCGACGTGTTTTCGTCAGATCAGACTGTGCGGTCTCATCAGCAAGGGTGCAGAGGATGACCACCTGGTTCGGCAGTGCAAAGTGGTTGATGGCCTGCCACCACAGCGCGGCGGTGTCTCCTGGCTCCACCGGTGAACCCGCGCCAATGATGCAGACCGGCGAGCCCGACAGTACTGCTAGAGCTGCCTGGATAAGTACTTGCTGGGAAACAGTCAGCGATGAAACCGGTGTTGCTGCTGTTGTCTGGGACAAAGGCGCCTTCGCCATCTGGCTCATCAGGCTGTTTGTTTCCTTCAGGATTTTTGCGAGCACCTCGTCGCGATTAGTCCCCACCGGGAACCGGTCGGCGTGGTGAAGAGTCACCCACTCGCCGATGGTGAGCGAGCCAAGGGGGAGAGTCATATCGGCGATGGCGACGACCCTCCGAACGCTCGAAGCTTGGCTGGGCAGGGGCATTCCCGCTACCTGCAGCGAGCCGGTAACGGGAGCGCGGGCTCCAGTCAGCGTGGCGGCATAGAACCCGCTGTTGACGGCAGTTCCCTGGTGTTCGTATCGGGCTCCGGCTTCGAGTACCCAGCTGCTGGCTGCGGTGCGCTCTGCTCCCAGGTCCATCACCAGGTTTTCAGCTGACACAATCGCTCCGTTCTGCGACTGTGCCCAATTAAGAGCCGTCAAGTGTTCGCGAAGTTTTTCCCCCTCGACATCGGCGTGAGGCAGAACGCGTTCCAAGAAACGCGGCAGGGCCCAAGCTTTTTCACCAAAGAGCGTCATGAGGGCAGGGACAAGGAGCATTCGGACCACAAAGGCATCGAGAGCAATGCCAACGGTGAGCCCGAGGGCAATCGGCTTAATGAGGGGGATGCCCTCGGGCACGAAGGAAAAGAAGACAAAAAACATGATGAGTGCGGCGGCCCCCACGACTCTGGCGCCTTGGGCATACCCCTCTTCAATGGACTCACGCCACTGTCCGGTGTGCACGTAGTGCTCGCGCATGCCGGAGACCAAGAACACCTGGTAGTCCATCGCTAGCCCAAACAGCACGGCCATCAAAATGATGGGCATAAAACTCAGGATGGGCCCCGGGGTGTCAACCCCGAGAAGCGAGGCAAACCAGCCCCACTGGAAGACCGCGACGACGATGCCAAACGCGGCCGTCACCGATAAAAGGAAGCCCACCGCGGCTTTTAGCGGGACCAAGATTGACCGGAACACTAAGAGCAGAAGGACAAACGAGAGCCCCACCACAACGAGCCCAAAGGGGATGAGAGCACCTTGGATGCGCTGGGAGACGTCGACACCGATAGCCGTGACACCCGTGACGGCAAGCGCGGTGCCTGTTTTGGCTTCAATTGCGGGGAACTCGCTCCTCATTCGATCAACCAGGGCTTTGGTTTCTCGAGAATCGGGGGCTGACTCGGGGATCACCTGGAATATGCCGGTCTCCACCGTGGGAGAGGGGAACCCTTCGGAGACGCTCTCAATTCCGGAGATTTTTTGAAACTCCTCACGAAGCGTTTCTAGGTCTTCAATGGGTTCGTCACTGGCGGCGAGATCCACGGCAACGATGAGGGGGCCATTGAAGCCCGGGCCGAAGCCTTCGGTGATCAGGTCATATGCTTTGCGCTGCGTCGAATCGATGGGCTCAGCACCACCGCTGGGCAGGTTAAGGTCAAGTTCGAGCGCTGGGACCGCGAGCGTCACGAGGCCGGCAATCGAGAGCCCTGCCACAATGAGCGGTCTCTTCATGATCATCCGGACGAATCTGCGTCCCCCCGACGGTGTGGGGTTTGTCGGGTCGGCGAGGCGCGCAGCTTTGGACCCTGCGGCAGGTCGGAGTCTCTCTCCCATAAGCCCCATCAGTGCGGGCAGCAGGGTGATGGCTGCGGCGATGGCAATCACCACAGCCAGGGCAGCAGCAGCGCCCATCACGCTGAGGAACGGAATTCCCACCACGAAAAGTCCGAGCAGCGCGATCACCACGGTGATGCCGGCAAAAACGACCGCGTTGCCTGCGGTTCCCACAGCGGTTGCCGCTGATTCGCGAACTTCGACCCCCCGCGCTAACTGCGTTCTGTGTCGCTGCAGGATGAAGAGCGAGTAGTCGATGCCCACTGCTAGGCCGAGCATCACCGCCAACAGCGGCGCCGAGCTCGATACGGTCAGCACGCGTGCGGAGAAAAGGATGACGCCGATTGCGATGGCGACCCCGAACAGGGCGCTCGTGATGGGTTGCCATGCCGGCCGAAGGGAGCGGAAGGTAACAATCAGCACCAGGCCGGCAAAAATGACACCAAATACTTCGGCGATGGTGAGGTGAACCTCTTGATCCTGGAACAGCGAACCGCCGAATTCGACGGTAATCCCTAACTCTTGGCCGGCATCGCGATAGGCGATGAGCGCATCCAACATCTCGTCGGTGACTTGCCGCTCGCCGACCTCAAACTGGATTTGAATGAGGGCGTATCGGCGGTCATCGCTGATCACATCGCCAGCAAATTCATCGAATGGGGACGTGACCTCGTCGATGAAGCGCTCGGCTTGAATAGCGTCGGCCAGGTCCTCAATGAACCGAGTGTTGCTGGCGGAGTCGACCCGCGAGTCGCCGGGTACCACCACGACGGCTTGGGCGCTTGCGCCACCAAACGAGGGGAAGACAGCTTGTAACCGGTCGAAAGCCTCTTGGGATTCGCTTCCGGGGATTCTGAATTCTTCGTCCGTTTGTCCGCTTAGCGCTAGTCCGCCGCCGCCGAGCACCAAGAGAGCGACGATCCACACTCCAAGGACCTGCCACCCGCGCGAGAAGCTCGCTTTGCCGAGGCGATAGAGCAGTGTGGCCATTAGCTCACCACCGCCGGGGCCGAGGCGTCTAGGTGGAGTGTGCTTTGCAAAAAATCCCTGAGGAGGGTACGGAGTTTGTCTGGATCCATGGGTTCGATTCCGAGTATCCCCCCTGAAACCAGGGCATACGTCGCACCGGAGACCGCGATACCGAAGCGTGTGAGCTCTGTTTCATCTGCCGTGTGGTCCGCGAGTACCGATGCGAGTCGGTGCATGAGAGCTTGCGCTCGTTGCAGAGATTGTGCCGAGTCGGCGAGGTAGGGGTGCGACACCACGATCTGAACCGACATCCGGTGGGCTAAGAGAAAATCGACGAACGCATCGACGAATGCCTGGCGGTCCGAGCTGCGGGAGAGCAGTGTTTGCTGCGCCCCGGCGACGATGGCTTCCAGCGCGTCGAGTGCGGGGGCCAGGGCGGCGTCGAGCAGAAGCTCTTTTGTGCTGAAGTGGTAAAGAACGTTGGCCTTTGAAGTCCCGCTGTGATCGGCAATGTCTTGGACACTGGTGGCAGGAATTCCCTGATGCGCGAACCTATCGCGCGCGATGTTGAGAATGTCTTCTTTGTGAGTCACAGAAGAACCCTAGAGCCCGCCGCTGTGATTTCCTGACCAGATGGTCAGTTTCTGGGCATACTGCCAGACAACGTCCAGCTCACGCCAATGATCGGGACTGGTGTGCCCCGGTCGGGCCCCGCATCGGAATGATCCCCGACAGGGTTGAATGAACCCCACCGTTGTCGCGCTTCCAGCTAGAGTGAAAATCACCTTAAGTGCGTCGGGAGACATCATGGCTAAAACTCAAAGAACCATCGACGAGAAAATTACTCGCCTGAGGACCTACAACGTCGTTGCTGGTTCCCTCCACCTTCTCCAAGCGGTCGGGCTCGGCTATGTGCTGACGCTTCTGGATAACCAGGTCACCTTCCCGGTGACCGCCGACTATCTAGGTGGCCCTCCTGGAGTCCCGGTTCCCGCGGAGCGAGTGGAACTCTTTGACATCAACGTGGGAATTGGCGTGGTGGCGTTCCTGGCGATGTCTGCGTTCTTCCACTACCTGATTTCCTCTCCCATGTTCTTCACCCGGTATGGAAACGGTTTGAAGAAAAACCGCAACTATTTCCGGTGGACCGAGTACTCGCTGAGCTCGTCGGTCATGATCTGGCTGGTAGCTCAGATCACCGGAATCACCGATATCGCAGCGCTCTTTGGAATCTTCGCGGTGAATGCGTCCATGATCATGTTTGGTGCGCTACAGGAGAAGTATGAAAGCCCCGGCAGCGGAGGCTTCCTCCCGTTTGTCTTCGGTTCGATGACCGGGATTGTTCCCTGGATTGTCATCCTCATCTACTTCTTCGCACCGGGGTCCGCAGGGACGGTTGAAGCGCCAGCATTTGTGACCGGCATCATCATCTCGCTGTTCCTGTTCTTCAACACGTTTGCGGTGAACCAGGCTCTTCAGTACCACCGCGTGGGTGGCTGGGCTGACTACATCAGGGGAGAGCGGATGTACATCACGCTGAGCTTGATTGCTAAGACAGCGCTGGCTTACCAAGTGTTTTCGGGAGCCATCATTCCAGCCCTGACGAGCTAGAGAAACATGGAAACACCTGGCGAAAAGCTCGCCATATTTCGTGAGCGCCGAAACCTAGCCGCGGTCCAGCCGCAAGGACCTCTTGCGCTGGTCAACACCCAGTGGATTGACATGGAGCAGACGGTCTGGGGTGTTCCGGGGCTCTGGGCGCCGCGTGAGGGCCTGTCCGGTCTGCAACTAACCGCCGCTGCCGAGGACGGCATTACCGTGGACGGCGAGCCCGTAGAAGGAACCGTGGATGTCCGGGCTAAGGGAACCGAGGATCCTTCTGACGTGGTCTTTAGTGACACCCAAGTAGGACATGTCATCGCACAGGGCGATTCATACGCACTTCGGGTGTGGGATAGCAATTCCGAGGGCATTCAAGCCTTCGGGCACATCGACGCCTTTGACTACGCGCCGGAGTGGGTCATTACTGGCTCTTGGCAAGAAATACCCGGAGGCAAGAGTGTGGGCTTTGAGCATCTTAAAGACGAGGGCGTTTCCCGGGACGAAGTGATTCCCGGGGAAATCACCATCAGCCACGATGGTCAGGAGTACACGTTGGCCGCCTTCAAGGCGGGGAGAGCGTTGCAGCTCGTCTTCGCCGATGCCACAAACGATGTGAGCACCTACAGCGTGGGGCGTTTTCTCTTTGTTGCCCCCAACCCCGATGGCACGATCACGCTCGATTTCAACCTCGCCGTCCTTCCACCGTGTGCTTTTTCCTATGCGTTCAACTGCCCCTTACCTCCGGCGCAGAATCGGTTTCCCTTTCCCATTGAGGCCGGAGAAAAGAACGTCATGAAATCTGATGGTTCGCTGCTTCACGGCTGACCTTCAGTTGAATTCTTAGCCCAACTAGCGCATACTGACGGCACGACGCTAAGCGTCGGAGTATCTGATTCCAGGTCGATGGGGAAGTCGAACCACAGGAATCGGAGATGAGTATGGCTTTAGCCACCGCGCGCGGCGTGCTTTTTGTGCACTCCGCTCCGTCTTCCCTGTGCCGACACATTGATCGCACGCTCGGCGCTACCGTGGGTCACCACGTTGTACTGGACTGGCAGGAACAACCCGTTCTGCAGGGCACGTTTCGCGCCGAGTTTTCCTGGGTTGGACCGCCAGGGGCCGGGCGTGTGTTGGCAGCGGCTTTGCGCGGCTGGGAGCACGTGCGTTTTGAGGTCACTGAGGAAGCTTCCCCCGGGTCCGACGGGGCGCGCTTCATGCACACACCCGATTTGGGGGTGTTTTCTGCGGCCATGGATACGGCGGGAAACACCATGGTCACTGAGGATCGACTCAAAGCCGCCCTGCAGGAGGGGAGGGGTGACCCTCAGCGGATAGCAAAAGAGTTGAGACTCGCCTGGGGTGCCGCGTGGGACGACGAACTAGAACCCTTCCGATACGCCGGAGAGGACACCGGCGTGGTCTGGTTTCATCAGGTGGGTTAGTCGACACTCCGGAATGCCACAACGGCGTTGTGGCCGCCAAAACCGAAAGAGTTGCTGATTGCCAGTTGCGGTTCGGCGCCAAGCTTGCGCGGGCTCGTTACCACGTCGAGTGGGATTGCTTCATCCTGGTCATCCAGGTTGATTGTTGGGGGTGCCGTGCGCTCATGCACCGCGAGAACAGCGAACAGAGCTTCCAGAGCGCCCGTTCCGCCCAGAAGGTGCCCAGTGGAAGCCTTGGTGGCAGAGACCGGAATGTTTTTGACCCGATCGCCGAAGACTGAGTGGAGTGCGGCATATTCGGCGACGTCGCCTACCGGGGTAGAGGTAGCGTGCGCGTTGATGTGAGTAACGTCGTCCGGCTGCGCACCTGCCTGCTTGAGCGCGGCATGCACTGCACGAGATGCTCCTACACCTTCCGGGTCAGGAGCTGTGATGTGGTACGAATCGCTGGTAATCCCGCCTCCAGCAAGTTCTGCATAAATCTTTGCTCCGCGCGCAAGGGCGTGCTCTTTGGTTTCAAGAATGAGGGTTGCCGCACCTTCGCCCAGGACAAAACCGTCGCGGTTGGTGTCGTAGGGGCGGGAGGCCTTAGCGGGCTCGTCATTTCGTTTGGAGAGAGCCTGCATAGCCGCAAAGGCGGCAATGGGCAGCGGGTGAATGACGGCCTCCGTACCACCAGCCACGACGATGTCCGCGAGTCCCAGTTGCAGGTGCTCATACGCGTTCGCGATGGACTCGGTCCCCGAAGCACACGCCGATACGACGGTCCGCGCGCCCCCCTTGGCGCCGAGCCCCATGCTGACAGCGGCAGCCGCAGCATTGGGCATCAGCATGGGAATAGTCATCGGCAACACGCGGCGGGGGCCTTTTTCGCGCAGCGTGTCCCACCCATCGAGCAGGGTCCACAGCCCTCCGATGCCCGTGGCGTAATCGACGAGAATTCTCTCCGGGTCAACATCGGGAGCGCCAGCATCCGCCCAGGCTTCCCGAGCTGACACCAGCGCAAACTGCGCGGAGGGGTCGAGGCGTTTGACCTCTTGCCGCTCGAGCACATCCGCCGCCGGGACTTTCGCTTGACCGGCAAAAGTCACGGGGAGCTCGTTGGCGGCCACCCACTCGTGCTCAATCGTGGAAATACCCGATTCGCCCGCGAGCAGTGCCCTCCAGGTATCGGCGACGTTCCCTCCCAGAGGGTTGGTCGTGCCAATACCGGTGACAACAATCGTGCTCATGGGCGTGAGGTCTCCCTACGCCTGTGCTTTGGTGATGAATTCCACAGCTTCGCCCACTGTGGTGAGGTTCTTCACTTCGTCATCAGGAATCTTGACGTCAAACTTTTCTTCCGCGTTCACGACAATGGTCATCATCGAAATGGAGTCGATGTCGAGGTCATCGGTGAAAGACTTCTCCAGGGTTACCTGGTCGGCTTCGATGCCGGTTTCGTCGGTGACGAGTTCTGCCAGTCCGGCTAAAACTTCTTCGGTGGTGTGAGCCATATTTCTCTCTTTTCTGTGTTTCTAAGGGTGACCGGCTCCAATCTTAGAGCCAGCTGGGGGACTTAGGGCAGAGTCACTACCTGCGCGCCGAAGACCAAACCGGCGCCAAATCCGATCTGCAGAGCGAGGCCTCCGGAGGCCTCCGGGTGTTCTTCGAGCAGACGATGCATGGCTAGGGGGATGGAAGCCGCGGACGTGTTGCCGGTGGTTTCAATGTCTCGGGCGATCAGGACAGAGTCGGGCAAACCCAACTGTTTGGCAAATTCGTCGATGATGCGCATGTTTGCCTGATGCGGCACAAACGCGCTTAGCTCCTCCGGGGAAACACCGGACTCTTCGAGCGCATTCTTCGCCACTTTCGCCATTTCCCACACTGCCCAACGAAAGACCGCTTGCCCATCTTGCCGCAGGGTCGGGAAGCCGCCCTCCCGATCAGCGAAAGCTTCTTTGAGGGTCTTGTTCATCCCCACGGCGCCCCACTTGGAGCCATCGGAGCCCCACAGGGTGGGGCCGATGCCGACGGTGTCGCTAGGTCCCACCACGGCCGCTCCTGCACCATCGCCCAGGAGGAAGGAAATGCTCCGGTCTGTGGGCTCAACGATGTCGCTGAGCTTTTCTGCCCCGACAACCAAAACATAGTGGGCCGCACCCGAGCGGATGAGAGCATCGGCCTGCGCGATGCCGTAGGTGTACCCGGCGCACGCGGCCGAGATGTCGTAGGCGGCGGCAGGAGTGGCGCCAATGGTGTCCGCGAGAAGAGCAGCTAACGAGGGGGTTTGCACGCTGTTGCTGATGGTCGCGACGATCACCGCTCCGATGTCGGTTGGCTTGATGCCGGCACCAGCAATTGCTTCTTCGGCCGCACGAGAAGCTAGGTCGAGCACGCCCTCACCTGCACTCGAGCGTTTGCGCTCGATAACTCCCGTACGTTGGCGGATCCACTCATCCGATGAGTCGATGGGGCCCGCAATATCGTCGTTGCTGACGGAGGTGTCGCCACGGGCGGCGCCGAGTGAATAAATCTTGGTAAAGGCAGCGCCCTGGGACTGAACAAGCGGGCTCATGCTGCAGCCACCATTTCGAGTGCTTTTTCCAGTTCTTCGGGTGTGTTCAATGCCACGCTGGGCACCCCTTTCAGGCCACGTTTGGCTAAACCGACGAGTGCTCCCGCCGGGGATAGCTCCATCATGCCCCGGATGCCATCCGTGGCAAAGGACTCCATGCAGGAATCCCACCGGACGGGGCGGGTCACCTGGGTTACCAACGAGTGAAGAGCGTCCTGGCCCCCACCCAAGAGTGAACCATCCCTATTCGTGTACAGCGGAAACTGAGGGTCGGCGGGCGACAGCGTTGATGCAGCGTCTGACAGGCGGCCCTGTGCACTCTCCATGAAGCTGGTGTGGAATGCCCCCGCTACTGACAAGGGAATCACTCGGGTCCCAGGGATCGGCGATTCGGCTAGGTCAGCCAGGAGCGCCTGGGTCCCCGCTACGACCAGTTGCCCACCACCGTTGTAGTTGGCGGGATGAAGCCCTCGGGAGATCACGTCGGCTTCGAGCGTTTCTGGGTCGCCCCCCAAGAGTGCTGCCATACCCGAGTCAACGATTTGCGACGCTTCCGCCATTGCCCGGCCCCGGAGCGCCACCAACTCCAGCGCCTCATGGTCGCTCAGAACACCCGAGAGCGCTGCGGCTGTGAACTCTCCGACCGAATGGCCAGCAAAAGCGAGGGGCGTGCCACCCGGTAGACGGGCGAGAAGGGCGCGCCCGGTCAATATTCCCGCGGCTACGATCAGCGGTTGCGCTACGGCCGTGTCTTTGATTGTGTCTTCGTCGCTGGTCGTGCCATGGGCTACCAAGTCAATTCCCAGGGAGTCCGACCAGCTACGCAGGGTGTCGGCGTTAGTGCTGTCAGCGAGCCAGGGCTTCAGGAAGCCGGGTTTTTGTGAGCCTTGACCCGGAGCAGCGATAACAAACATAGGTTTTAGTGTCCCCTGAATGCTCTCGTGAGGTCGTAGTAGGCATCGGTGTGTTTGTCACGCACCTTTTTGTGGCAAACCAACAGAACTACGACCCAGGTCCGGATGAATTCGGCTCGCTCATGCTGCCGAGAATGATGGCCAAGTGCAGAGTCAGCGCATCTCGAGGGTTACTGGGGTCCCACGCCACCACTTGGGACACCTTCTTCAGGCGGTAGCGCACGGTGTTGGGGTGAACATAAAGCTCGCGCGCTGTCGACTCCAGCGAATGACCGGTTTCGAGGTACGTCCACAGTGTGCCCAACAGATCCAACTGGTGGTCTCGCAGAGGTTCGTAGATCTCGGTAACGAGCGCTCGACGAGCGAGCGGGTCTCCCGCGAGTGCCCGCTCCGGCAGCACATCGCCCGCGGAGAGGGGGCGGGGGAGCTCTCGGCGGGATTTGGCAACAGAGAACCCAGCCAGCGCGGCTTTCGCGCTTTTTGCGGCATCCACCACAGAAGCCACCGCGGGCCCAACAACGAGTGCGCCCGCACCAAAGCTCTCCTGCATATCGGTCACGATGTCGAGGAACGGCGCAGGACTTTCGGGTGCTGCGTCCTCGTCCACGCGCCGCCCAATAACGACAACCAGCCTGTTTCCCTGCACACCGACCAACACGTCGGCATCGCGGTGGCGGGCGGTTCGCCGAATGATGTCGACATCAACCATGCGAGGGCTTGTGCCAACGACAACCGCCACCTCGCCATGCCCGAGCCACCCCAGTGCAGCGATGCGGGACGGCAATTCTTGGTCGTATTCCCCACTCAGGATCGAGTCCACCGCCAGCGCCTCCAAGCGCGCGTCCCACAGCCCACGGGATTCCGCTGCTCGGGCGTAGACGTCTGCGGCGGCAAACGCGATCTCTCGCGAGTAGTGCAGAATCGATTCCCGCAGCTCGGGGGGGCCTTTCAAGAGCTCTTTTTCGACGACCTCGACGGTGACTTTGATCAGTTGCAACGTCTGTTGCAAGCTGACGGAGCGAAGAAGCTCGCGGGGGGCCACCCCGAAAACGTCGGAGGCAATCCACGGAGTCGACTGCGGATTTTCGTGCCAGGCGATGAACGAGGTAATACCCGTTTGGGCAACCATTCCGACTGCCGAGCGTCTGCTGGGTGGCATCGCGCGGTACCAGGGCAATTCGGCTTCCAGCGTCGCCAGGGTGGTGGTGGCCATCTCGCCGGAAATGTTGCGCAGCCATGCAAGCGTTTGCTTTTTGGTCATTGCCATGGCTACTCCGCGAAGCTCACCGATCGCTTACGCTTCACCGCCGGCGGAACCACTTGTTCCTGCGGTTACGTCATGGAGCTTGTATTTCTGGATTGCCTGAGTGAGAGCGTCGCTGGCCACAGCGCCGTCCTTAGCTAGTTGCTGCAGGACACGGGCGGCGACCGATGGCCCATCAATCGCAAAATAGCGTCGGGCAGCGGGACGGGTGTCGCTAAATCCGAAACCATCTGCTCCAAGCGTCAGGTAGGGGCGCGGCACAAATTCACGGATCTGATCCTGCACGGTGTGCATGAAATCACTGACCGCCACAACGGGGCCTTCGCCACCGGCAAGCCGAGAGGTGACGTAAGGAAGTTGGGGCGATTGGTCTGGGTGCAAGAAGTTGTGACGCTCTGCTGCCACGCCGTCGCGTCTCAACTCATTCCACGAGGTCACCGACCACACTTCTGCGCTAACACCCCAGTCGTTGGCGAGCAGTGCTTGGGCTTCGAGAGCCCACGGGACACCGACGCCGGAGGCAAGAATGGTCGCTTTCGGGCCTGTTCCCGAGCCAGCACTGATGCGGTGCATGCCCTTGAGGATGCCCTCAACATCAACATCCGCAGGCTCTTCGGGTTGCACGATCGGCTCGTTGTAAATGGTGAGGTAGTACATGACATTGGGGTCCGGGTGCGACCCGCCATACATGCGCTCCATGCCGGCAGCGACAATGTGCGCAAGTTCGTACGAGTAGGCCGGGTCATAGGTAATGACAGCAGCGTTGGTGGAGGCGAGCAAGGGCGAGTGCCCGTCGGCGTGCTGGAGCCCCTCACCGGTCAGGGTCGTTCGACCGGCAGTAGCCCCCATGATGAAGCCTCGAGCCATTTGATCGCCGGCAGCCCACATGGCGTCACCGGTGCGCTGGAAACCAAACATCGAATAGAAGACGTAAATGGGCACCATGGGTTCGCCATGCGTGGCATAACTAGTTCCCATTGCGGTGAACGCCGCAAAGGCACCGGCCTCGTTGATTCCCGTGTGAAGAATCTGACCCTCCGGGCTTTCCTTGTAGGCGAGCAATAGCTCACGGTCTACGGAGGTGTAGTTCTGCCCGTGCGGGTTGTAAATCTTGGAGGTGGGGAAGTAGGCGTCCATTCCGAAGGTCCGCGCTTCATCAGGGATGATGGGCACCAACCGGTGGCCAAAGTCGGGGTTTTTCAACAGGTCTTTGAGCAACCTGGCAAACGCCATCGTGGTAGCGATTTCTTGTTTGCCCGAGCCTTTCTTGATCGACGCGTAAGTGTCTGCGCCGGGCAGAGATACCTCGGTGTATCGCGAGCGACGCTCGGGCACATAGCCGCCCAATTCTCGGCGACGCTCGTGCATGTACTGCAGCGCTTCATCGTTGTCGCCGGGGTGGAAATACGGCGGTTGGTAAACATCGGCGTCTAGTTCCGCATCGGAAATAGGAATCCGCATGTCGTCGCGGAAGGTCTTCAGATTCTCGAGTGTGAGTTTTTTCATCTGGTGGGTCGCATTGCGCCCCTCGAAGCTTGGGCCCAAACCGTAGCCCTTGACCGTCTTCGCAAGAATGACGGTGGGCTGACCTTTGTGCTCTGTTGCAGCCTTGAAGGCGGCGTACACCTTGCGATAATCGTGCCCACCGCGCTTGAGGAGCCAAATGTCGTCATCGCTCATACCGGCGACCATGGCTGCTGTGCGGGGGTCGCGGCCGAAGAAATTCTCGCGAATGTAGGCGCCACTTTCGGCTTTATACGTTTGGAAATCGCCGTCCGGGGTGGTGTTCATCAGATCACGCAGCGCGCCCTCGTGGTCCTGGGCGAGCAGGGCATCCCACTCCCGACCCCACACCACTTTGATGACGTTCCAGCCGGCCCCGCGGAAGAAGCTTTCGAGCTCCTGAATGATTTTGCCGTTTCCTCGCACGGGTCCATCGAGTCGCTGCAGATTGCAGTTGATGACAAAGGTCAGATTGTCGAGGTCATCGTTGGCCGCGAGTTGAAGGGCACCGCGGCTTTCGACCTCGTCCATCTCGCCATCACCGAGGAACGCCCAGACGTGCTGCTGAGACGTGTCTTTGATCCCGCGGTGGTGGAGGTAACGATTAGCTTGTGCCTGATAAATCGCGTTGATGGGGCCGAGGCCCATGGACACAGTGGGGAACTGCCAAAACTCGGGCATCAAACGGGGGTGGGGGTACGAGGAAAGACCGCCCGTGGGGTGAGACTTCTCCTGACGGAAACCATCGAGCTGGTCTTCGCTTAGCCGACCCTCGAGGTAAGCCCTCGCGTACATTCCGGGTGAAGCGTGTCCCTGGTAGAAAATGTGATCGCCACCGCCGGGGTGGTCTGCTCCACGGAAAAAGTGGTTGTGACCAACTTCATACAGCGCGGCGGAGGACGCGTAGGTCGAAATGTGGCCGCCCACAGCAATCCCGGGACGCTGAGCTCGGTGCACGGTCATCGCTGCGTTCCAGCGGATCCAGGCGCGGTACCGACGCTCCAGCTCCTCGTCACCCGGGAACTCAGGTTCCGATTCGGGCGCAATGGTGTTGAGGTAGTCCGTAGTGGGGACCATAGGGACGCCAAGGTGAAGTTCTTTGGATCGCTTGAGGAGGCTCAGCATGATTTCGCGACCACGCTGGTGACCGGCACCAGCAACGACGGCATCGAGAGACTGTTGCCACTCTGCGGTCTCTACGGGGTCAGAGTCCATCCGGTGAGACGAATAGGGGTCTTGGTCGTTGACAGGCATCCTGACCTCTTCCTGTGTGTGGTAGATCCAGAAGTCGTTTTTCCCGGAGGGTTGCTCCGCGAAATCCCGTTCAGTCTAGACCTAGACGCAGCCCGGGCCGGGGGCGGCCAGGGCTGCGCTGTGGTCTAACATTGAAGCTTGGGCCTGTAGCTCAGTTGGTTAGAGCGCCACGTTTACACCGTGGATGCCGGGGGTTCGAGTCCCTCCGGGCCCACCCTGCTGCTAGAGAAAAAGCGCCACCATCAGCGCAAAATAAATGACGATAAACACTGCTGGGGTGATGAACTTCACGACCCACAGCCAGTCCCGCGAGTTGCTCTCGCTCGATGCGGCCAGAGCTTGAGCCTCTGTTGCCGATTGGAACTGGACGAGTGCTCCCAAGATGCCTGACGCGAGAAGGATTCCGGCGGTGGCAACACGCACCGCAAGAGCGGTGTCGGCGAGACCAAACTGGAGCAGAGCGACCGTGGTGATCAGCAGCGCCGTGGGCGCTATCTGCGACACCACGATCGTCGAGCGGTGCTGGAGCCAGACCTGGGTTTGTTCGGGAGTCATCACGATTCCTTGCCTCTTGGGACTTCACACTTTATCGAAGCGTGCCGGTGCCAGCGAGAGGCCGTCAATAGGTCGTACGCTGGAGCCATGCTTGACGAGGAAAAAAACGGTGGGGAGGATTCGTTCCCCAGGCGTTCTACTTTTTTGCCACCGGAGGACGACGCTTTTGCCGATGACGATGTTGTCGCGGAGTCACTAGGTTCCACTTCGCCCGAATCGACCCCGCCGCACGTTGTGCCCGAGCAGCCGATATCTGACGATCCTCTTGCCTATCCGCCTGCGCCTATTAGGCAGTCGATTCCCGCAGGTGTCGCGGTTGCGGGGGCAACGGACACAGTGACGATGATGGAAAGGCTGGAGGCCCAGATCGCCCTGAAGCGCGCTGAGGAAGAATCCTTCCGCGCTTGGGCCGATGCCGTGAAAGAAAGCCACCCCGACTTTGCCGAGGCGATCATTGCTCACGAGCGAGCCATTTTTGACGGCGCTGAGCGTACCGAGTTCCGTCTTGAGCCAGCCGAAGACACTCTGTCGGAGACGCCAGACGCCGACGGCCTGAACGATGTAGAACAGTCGACCGCTGTTGAGGACAGCGCTGTGAGTGATGCGTTGAGTGAACTCGCGGGCGACGACTTGTCCTTGAGTCATGAACCTGAAGAATCCCCGGAACTGCCGGATAACTCGACGGACCCGGTGGCTGACCCGCTGGCGGTGGCGCCGGTGACGAAAGCCCGAGCACCGCGACCGTTGTCACCGACCCGGTGGTCCTTGATCTCTACCTGGCAGATTGCGCTGATACCCCTTCTGGCACTCACGCCGGGCCTGTGGTTTGTCGCGAGGGGTACCGACTACTCCGAGGCCTTGGCGGCTGTAGCCGTTGCGGCCCTCGTGATCGGTCTGGTGATTGCCGGTCTGACTCGGTCGCGAACTCCTCTCCGTGACACCTTCGGCAGTGTGGGTAGCTTGATTCCCGGGGTAGCGCTTGTAGGGCTCCGCTTGGCCGTCCTGGCGCTGGTGGTGGGGTGGTCCTCTTCCGTGGCTGCAGAGATTGCCGATTTATCGGGTTTGTGGCCAGGCTCCGCTGAGCAAGCGCAGATTCTTGCCGCCGCTCTGCTCGGTGCCAGTGCCATCGTGCACTTGTTCTTCAGTGCTCCTGTTGTCCGTGTCACGGTGTGGGGTAGTGCGGCGTTGGGCCTGCTCGGATCAGCAGCTCTCATGTGGCGCACGGTCCCAGAGATTCCGGCCGTGCCTTCGTGGGATACACCCGACGATGCAGTGGCAGTGCTGAGCGCCGCGGCGATCCTTGTGGCAGCCGGTTTAGGGCTCCTGGCCCCCCTCGCTTCCAACATGGCAGGACTCGTTGCTTTCCGAAAGGTTCGCGCTCAGGGGCTTTGGGCCGGGATTGCATCCATGGTGCCTCTGGCAGCACTACTGGGGTTTGTTATCGTTCTGGCCTCCAGTGCGCCAGAGTTTGCCGCGAACGTGCTTGCTGACCCCGTCCGCACCCTCGCGATTGGCCTCGGCACGTGGTTCCCGGTGCCTGCCTTGCTGACATTAGTTATCCCGTTCGTGGGTCTACTGGTCGTGGGGTTGAGCGCTGTCACCTCGTCGCTGCAGGATATGTCGGTACCGGGCCCTCGCCCGGTCATCGCGATCGTGGTGGCAGTCCTTTTTGTAGCTGCAGTGTTCGCTGGACTCGTATGGTCAGACGTGGTGAGTGACGCAATGCCGGATTTGGTCACCGCGCTGGGAGTGTGCCTAGGAGCTTGGGCGGGAATGACGGCGATGAGCGCCATGTTGCCCGGTCGGCCTTCGGGGGATCGACCTCTTCGAGTGCGGGCGGGAAATCTGTTGGGGCTGGGTGTTGCCGTCGCATTAGGTTTTGGGGTGACCAGCTCTTCCGTTTCGTGGTTGTCCTGGCAGGGTTACCTCGTGGACTTCGTGACGGTGGAGGGTCTTGGCGTCCTGGCCGAGGGGTCGATGGGAGTTCTCCTTGCGCTCGCGATGGGTGCCTTGTTCGCCCTGATTTCGTTTGTCTTTTCTCTGGCTCGGACAGGTAACCCCCGTGTCGGAAGCTAGTGCCGCTGCTGTGTCGTTGTCCGGAGTGCTCGAGGTGCTTGAAGCCCTATGGCCTGAGGCCGGAGCAGAAGACTGGGATGCGCCGGGTCTCGTGGTGGGAGATCCTGAGTCGCCGGTGACATCGATACACCTGATGGTGGATGTGACCCCCGAGAGTGTCGAGGAGGCCCTCGAGCACGGCGCTGATCTCATCGTGGCCCACCACCCGTTGCTGTTGAGAGGTGTGACCACGGTTGCTGAGTCCACCTACAAAGGACACATCATTGCCACACTGATCCGGGCCGGGTGTGCATTAGTTACCGCTCACACCAACGCGGATGCTGTTCCCACGGGCACCTCCGCTCGTCTGGCCGATCTGCTGGAGCTTCAGCAGCACAAACCCATCACTGAGGGCTTACAGCCTGGCCACGGGCTGGGTCGTGTCGGCACTCTCGCGCAACCGCGAAGCCTCTACGAAGTGGCTGTCGCACTGGGCGAAATTCTTCCCCACACCGCTATTGGCCCCGTGGTTGCCGGAGACCCCGAGGCGATGATCACCACGGTGTCGCTGTGTGCAGGAGCGGGAGATTCGCTTATTAGCCACCCCGCTGTCACTGCGAGTGACGTCTACATCACCAGTGACCTTCGGCACCACGTCGCGTCAGAAGCCAGGGAGCAAGCCCAACTTTGGGGGGGCCCAGCGTTGATCACCATTTCCCATTTTTCCGCGGAATGGCTGTGGCTGGCACAAGCTGCGGCAGAACTTGAGGCTCGCGTCGACATTCCCGTCTCGGTGAGTGATCTCAACACGGATCCCTGGACCTTCCAAGTGCAACGCGTAGGGGATGAATAGATGGCACTGACCGCTCCCGCTGAGAGCCAGAAGACGCTACTGAGTGTGGCCGAGAAAGACCTCGCCATTGCTCGTAATCACGCCACGACTCGTGGGCTAGCTCAGGCGCTCAGTATTCAGACCTTAGAGAAAGCGCTGGAGGACATTCGGGCGAGGCGCCATGATGCGATGGTCGAGCGCGATGGGGTGCAATCGGAACTTTCCCGCGCTGAGTCTGATGTTTCCCTGGTCGACGCTCGCATCGCGAAAGATTCGGAGAGGCTTTCACAGACATCTTCCGCCAAAGATGCGCAGGGACTAGAGCATGAGCTCGAAAGCCTGGCCGCTCGCAAATCAGATTTGGAAGACATTGAGCTCGCCATCATGGAACGGCTCGAGGAAGCGAGCGCTGCATTGGCTTCCCTCGAGGAGCAACTCGCGAGCGCCGAAGGCGCGCTGAGTGAGGCGCGGGCGCAGGAAAAGGCTCAGAGCGAGGAGATCGCCGCGACAACCGCTCAGCTGACTCAGGAGCGCGAGAAACTGGTTGATTCTGTTCCTGCGGATTTGGTGGAGCTCTATGAGCGCCAACGTGAGCGCTACGGAATCGGTGCGTCCCATCTTCGTGCAGGAATCTCGAGTGCCAGCGGGGTTGCGCTGACAGAGTCTGACCTTCAGAAAATCCGGGAAACGCCGGAAGACACCGTGGTGCTGTGTCCGGATAGCAACGCCATCCTCGTGCGCACAGCGGAGTCGGGTCTGTGACCTACCGGAACCTCATCATTGAAGCGGATGGTGCCTCGAGGGGGAACCCGGGTGACGCCGCCGGGGGAGCGGTTGTGCTGGATCCTGACACCGGGCACACAATCGCCACGGTGGGTGAGCTCTGTGGCACAGCGTCGAATAACGTGGCCGAGTACCGCGGGATGATCGCTGGAATTCGGGCGGCCTGGGATATTGCTCCTGGAGCGTCGTTGAGAGTGCTGATGGATTCCAAACTGGTGGTTGAGCAGATGTCGGGGCGTTGGAAAATCAAACACCCGGACATGCAGGCTCTCGCCCGCGAAGCGCGGGAGTTGATTGGCCAGGGCTCCGTGTCTTTTGAATGGGTTCCTCGAGAGAAGAATGCTCGGGCGGATGCCGCGGGAAACGCGGCGCTCGATCGACGCGAATCTTTCTACGAGCGCTAGCTAGTTTCTCGCTCCTGCCCTACCCTGGAGGTGTTGGAGGGGTTGGCCAGGCAATCGCGTCACTGCGTCAGCGGTGCCGAGGAACGTCCGGGCTCCCCAGAGCAGGATGGTGGGTAACACCCACCCGGAGTAATCCGCGAGATAGTGCCACAGAAAATAGACCGCCCGGTTTTCCGGGTAAGGGTGAAACGGTGGTGTAAGAGACCACCAGAGGTTTGGGTGACCAAATCTGCTTGGTAAACCTCATCCGGAGCAAGGTCAAACAGACACCCATCAGGTTGCTCGCCTGAGTGTCGGGTAGGCCGCTAGAGGGATCTGGTAACAGCTCCCCGAGAAAGATGATTGCCCTCGGGGTTCGCCCCGGGACAGAACCCGGCGTATCGGCTGACCTCCTCCAACACTAGGAAACGCTGCGAAGAACCGTCACGACTTTCCCCATCACTGTCGCGTGGTCGCCAACAATCGGCTCGTAGGCACTGTTTTGGGGCAGCAGCCAGGTGTGGCCATCGCGCTGCTTGAAAACCTTGACCGTTGCTTCGTCATCGAGCATCGCTGCAACAATGTCTCCGTTGTTCGCGGTCTGTTGCTGGCGAACAACTACCCAGTCGCCATCGCAAATGGCTGCGTCGATCATGGAGTCCCCCACAACCTTAAGCATGAAGAGATCGCCATTGCCGACCAGCTGGCGGGGGAGGGACATTACATCTTCGACATGTTGCTCTGCCGTGATCGGAATACCCGCAGCAATCTGCCCCACTAAAGGCACAGAGACAGCGTTGGCATCCGCCGAAGAAATATCGACTACGGGGGCCGAGTGCTCGGGCGTCAGCCTTTTCAGAATCTCTAGGGTCCGCGCGGTGTTGGCGTGGCGTTTGATGTAGCCGGCACGCTCCAGTTGGCTGAGTTGGTGAGAGACGCTTGAGGTCGACGAGAGTCCCGTGTTCTCACAGATCTCCCGCATGCTCGGGGGAACCCCCCGGGAATCCAAGGAGAGCTCGATAAAGGCTTGAATTTTCTGCTGTTTTTCACTCAACATCTTTTCAGCGTAGCGGTTTTCGAACAGTTTTTCTATACATACGTTCGAATCACCGAACAGCGTGTCGGTGGTTCGGGGTGCAATTGGTGATGTTCAATACTTGACAAGTCGAGTATTCGAACATATATTCGAAACAGAGATTCGGACCCGGCCCTCCCGGCCGAGGGTTGGGTCCGAACTCTCAACCAAGGAGGACACCATGAACACCACCCCATCACTTCGTATCACTGCTCGCGGTCGAGCGGTCCTCGGCCTAGCTCTCGCGTTACCGGTCATGGCGCTGTCGGTGTTCTTAGCCTCACCCGGTGCACTCGCCGATAGTGAGGTCACGGCGAACGATTTTGACTACATGACGGTTCTCTCCGGTGACACGCTGTGGAGCATTGCCACCTTGGTCAACCCTGAAGCGGACCCGCGGGACGTGGTGGAAGAGATCATCGCTCTCAACCAACTGGAAAGCGCTGTCTTGACTCCGGGCCAGGAGATTGCCCTTCCCCGATAGTCTTCCGGGTCACCGGTTACGCTGAGGGAATGGCCTCACTGTCCGACCTACCGTTGCGCGATGATCTTCGCGGCAAAGCACCGTACGGTGCGCCGATGGATCCTGTGAAGTACGCGCTCAACGTCAACGAGAACACACACCCTGTTCCAGGTCCTGTTCGGGAGGCAATCCTCGCTGAGGTTTCCCGTGCGCTTGAGTCCATCAACCGCTACCCGGATCGGGAGTTCACAGCACTGCGCGCAGCCCTTGCGGATTATGCGTCACGAGACCGAGCGGCTGGGCCGATTGACCCGAGCATGGTGTGGGCGGCGAACGGTTCTAACGAGGTCATCCAGCAGGTCTTGCAAGCGTTCGGGGGTCCGGGTCGGTCTGTTCTCGGATTTCCCCCGAGCTACTCAATGCACCCGATTATCGCCGAGTCGACGGGGACCTCGTGGAGCGTCGGCAGTCGTGAAAGCGACTTCTCCCTCACTCCCGACGGCGTGCGCAGCGCCATCCAGCTCACCACTCCAAATCTTGTGTTTCTGTGCGCGCCCAACAACCCCACCGGCACTCCCGTGTCCCTCGAGACCATTGAGGCCGCATACGACGCGACCGACGGGATCGTGATGGTCGATGAAGCATATGTCGAGTTCCGCCCGGAGGGCTCTGCCACCGCGTCTGAATTGCTGCCGGGAAGAGAACGGTTGGTCATTTCTCGCACGATGTCGAAAGCGTTTGCGTTTGCTGGGGCTCGGGTGGGTTACCTCTTGGCCGATCCCGCCGTCATAGATGCACTTCGTTTAGTGCGTCTGCCCTACCACCTCTCCGGGATTACGCAGGCTGCCGCTTTAGGCGCCCTCCAACACTCCGACGTGATGCTCTCGATGGTCAGCGATATCCGGGACCAGCGGGATCGGTTATTGCGGGAGCTGCCCGAGTTGGGCTACAGCGTTTGTGCCTCAGAAGCGAACTTCGTGCTTTTTGGGGGGATTGATGACCCGCAACAGCTTTTCCGCGATTTGCTGGAGCAAGACATCCTCATCCGAGATGTCGGAATCCCGGGTCACTTACGGGTGACCGCAGGAACGAAGGAGGAGACCTCCGTGTTCCTCGAGACCCTCGGTAGACTTCGGGCGTGAATTCGCAACCCCGTACCGCGTCACTGGAGCGGTCGACGTCAGAGTCCCAGGTCCGCGTGCGCGTCAACCTGGATGGCACCGGTTCTTCAAACATCTCGACCACGGTGCCGTTTTTTGACCACATGTTGACCGCGCTCTCGAAGCACTCGCTGATGGACCTTGACATTGCGTCCACTGGCGACACCGACATTGACGTGCACCACACGGTGGAAGATACGGCAATCGTTCTCGGCCAGGCGATTCGTGAGGCACTCGGTGACAAGGCGGGGATTGGCCGCTACGGTGACGCTCTTGTGCCACTGGATGATGCGCTTGCTAGGGCCGTCGTGGACGTCTCCGGTCGCCCCTACCTGGTGCACAGTGGTGAACCCGAAGGTTTCGAATATCACGCCATCGGCGGACACTTCACCGGGTCTCTCGTTCGCCACGTTTTTGAAGCCCTCACGATGCACGCTCACCTGACCGTTCACATCACGGTGCTGGACGGGCGGGACCCTCACCACATTGCCGAGGCGGAATTCAAAGCCTTTGCCCGCGCTCTGCGCACGGCCATTGCAAAAGACGATCGCGTCCACGGCATCCCCTCCACCAAGGGCGCCCTGTAGCCGTGGCCCCACGGGTGGTCGTGTTTGACTACGGTTCTGGGAACGTTCACTCTGCTCTTAAAGCTGTGGAAGCGGCGGGTGCTTCGGTCACCCTGACCAACGACCGAAATGTGGCCCTTGAAGCCGAGGGTCTCCTCGTGCCGGGAGTGGGTGCGTTCGCGAGCGTGATGGCGGGATTGCGCGAAGCCCGCGGGGACAGTCTGATCGAAAAGCGTCTTGCCGGGGGCCGACCCGTCATGGGAATCTGTGTGGGACTCCAGGTGATGTGCGAAGAAGGTCTCGAGCACGGTGTGCGCACCGAAGGCCTCGGGCAGTGGCCGGGGCAGGTTCAGAAACTCGACGCGCCAATCCTTCCCCACATGGGCTGGAACACCGTCGAGGTGGGTCCCGGCAGCACCCTGTTTGAGGGGATTGAAGACGAGCGGTTTTATTTCGTGCACTCCTATGCGCTGACGGAATGGACGCTTCCCGGAGGAGGGCCGGTCCAAGAACCCGTAATCACGTGGAGCCACCACGGCCAAAAGTTCGTGTCCGCCGTCGAAAACGGCGCCCTGTGTGCAACCCAGTTTCACCCGGAAAAATCGGGCCCCGCAGGCATTCAGCTACTGCGCAACTGGGTCCGGTCGCTCGGCGATTTCTGAGGAAATATCCGGTGACGAAACCGGAGTAGTATCTAAGGCTTGTGCGTGAGCACGCATCCACCCGCTAACTGAGCCCGAGACGCCTTTTCTTCCACTATGAATGAGTTTTCGCAGTCACCGTCGCTAACCCTTCTTCCCGCTGTTGATGTTGCCCAAGGCAAAGCTGTTCGCCTAACGCAGGGCGAGGCGGGAACGGAGACCGCTTACGGGGACCCGGTTGAGGCCGCCGAAGAGTGGATGCGCCAGGGTGCGCAGTGGATACACCTGGTTGATCTCGACGCCGCATTTGGTCGGGGTAATAACAAAGCCATCATCCGTCGCGTGGTGAAAGCGGTCGGCAAACGCGTGAACGTCGAACTCTCGGGTGGCATCCGGGACGATGACTCTCTGAAAGATGCGTTGTCTACTGGGGCTGTTCGCGTCAACCTCGGTACCGCAGCGCTAGAAAACCCCGAATGGACCGCGCACGTGATTTCAGAATACGGCGAAGCCGTTGCTGTGGGTCTCGACGTTCGCGGCGAGACCCTTGCCGCTCGCGGATGGACCGAGGAGGGCGGAAACCTCTTCGAAACCCTCGATCGCCTCAACAAGTGCGGGTGTGCCCGGTTTGTTGTGACCGATGTCACCAAAGACGGAACCATGAAGGGCCCCAACACCGACCTGCTGCGCGATGTTCTCGCCCACACCGATCACCCTGTTGTGGCTTCGGGGGGGATTTCGTCGCTGGATGACATTGCCGCGCTGCGCGAACTCGTTCCGCTCGGTCTCGAAGGCGCGATTCTCGGCAAAGCGCTCTATGCGGGGGCCTTCACATTGGTCGAGGCTTTGGATGTCGCCGGCCACTGATTCGGCCGGTCAGCCTTTTGAGGGCAGAGCGTTCCAACCCAACCCCCATGCGGGCGATTCGGGTGACTGCGATCCTGCCCTGGCAATAGCCCTCAAGGGGCTGGGCGAGGCTGCGGGCGATTCCGCCCCGTCTTCAGATGCTGTGAGCTCTGTTCTGGCAGCACTCGCTCAGGCGCGCATCCTGATTCCGCTAGTTGCGGAGGCAGGTGAAACGGGCCTGACTGACTCGGGTGCCGTTTTTGAGAAGAGCCAAGAGCTTGCTGTTGTTCATGTGGAGGCGCCCGACGGGAGACCGGTTTCACCCATCTTCAGCGATGTTGAGGCACTCAGAGCGTGGAATCCTGAGGCGAGACCCATTCCGGTTGCAGCCCAGCAAGCGGCGGTGGCGGCCGCGAAAGATGGCCTGGCGCTCATGGTTCTCAACCCGGGTTCGAGCGCGTCTCTTACCCTTCGCCGCGGAGCCATTAGAGCGCTTGCCACCGGAGAGGCGCACGTCCCTGCGTGGGAGGATGTCGACGTCCTTGAGGCTCTCCGGGGTGCTTTCGGGGCGGAGGACTCTTTCGCCCAGATCGAATCTCTTCGGCCCGGTGACCCGCGCTACGCGCTGGAGGGCCCCGAAGTGATCGTTACGCTCCGGGTGGCACCGGGTATGGATTCCTCCACCCTGCATGCCCGCTTGGCGTTGGCAACGCAAGCCTGGGGGGAGAACCCGCTACTGGCCGAACGTGTGGATGGGTTCGGCGTGAAAGTACTGTCCGCCTAATTGACCGGTCCGGTGTATTTTTCACCGGGACCCTGACCGGGAGCATCCGGGTACTGCGAGGCCTCGCGGAAAGCGAGCTGCACGGACCGAACCCCATCGCGAAGGCTCCTGGCGTGATGATCGCCTATTTCAGGAGCAGCGGCCACCACAAGGCCCGCGAGCGCGGTGATGAGCTTTCGAGCCTCTGCGAGATCGGTCTCCTCCTCGGGGTTGTCCGAGAGCCCGCATTTGACGGCGGCAGCCGAGAGGAGGTGCACAGCGACCGTGGTGATTACTTCGACGGCGGGAACCTCCCCGATATCGCGGCCTAGTTCATCCAGGTCATCAGCCACAATTTTCTCCTCACACTCGCCAGAGCGGCGAAACACTGCTATCGTTTCGAGCGTTGTCTGCTCGTTGGGCGGTCAGCACACGAAAGTGGAGAAATCTCCCACCTGTGTATGCCGGAAAGATAAGGCTACCGGGTCGTTGTACTCCGTGAATCTGAGATTCACAGCGTCAAGGGTGCGACACAGCTTCGGCTGTGGGGTGACCTCTGCTTTCACAGATTATGTTCGTGAAGAAAAGGAGAGTCGCATCAGCGATCCGAGGATTAACGACCGCATCCGTGCCACCGAGGTTCGCCTCGTCGGGCCCGAAGGTGAACAGGTCGGAGTGGTACGCGTGGATGTTGCGCTGCGTCTAGCTCAAGAGGCTGACCTTGATTTGGTGGAGGTTTCCCCCAACTCGAACCCACCCGTTGTCAAAGTAATGGATTACGGCAAGTTCAAATACGAGGCAGCACAGAAAGCAAAAGAAGCTCGTAAGAATCAGGCGAACACGATCCTCAAAGAGGTTCGCTTCCGCCTGAAAATCGATACGCACGACTACGAAACCAAGCGCAAACGCGCTGAGACCTTCCTCAAAGCGGGCGACAAGGTCAAGGCCATGATTTTGTTCCGCGGTCGAGAGCAATCTCGCCCCGAGCAGGGTGTGCGTTTGTTGCAGCGTTTCGCAGAAGACGTCTCGGAATACGGAGTTGTGGAGTTCACGCCCACCATCGATGGTCGCAACATGGTCATGGTGATTGGTCCCCTGAAATCCAAAGCGGACGCGAAAGCAGCGCAGGCGAAGGAAAAAGAAGACGCCCGCGTCGCGGCACCTGCCGCCCCTGAGCCAGAAACCCCGGAAGCGAAGGCTCCCGAAAAACCGAAAACCGAGGAAAAGAAGCCCGCTGCCGTAGCGAAAAAAGCCCCCGCGGCGAAGAAGCCAGCAGCAGCCTCGGCAGCCAAGCCCGCAGCAAAGACCACCAAGAAAAAGGAAGAGAAAGATGCCTAAGCAGAAGAGCCACTCCGGCGCCAAGAAGCGCTTCAAGGTGACCGGTAGCGGAAAAATCATGAAGCAGGGTGCCGGAATGCGCCACAACCTGGAGAAGAAATCCAGCCGCGTCACGCGTCGCTTGAACCACGAGCAGGTCCTGCCCAAGCAGGATGCCAAAGTCATCAAGAAGCTTCTCGCCAACTAGACCTGAACGAAACGAAGGAAACGAATAATGGCACGTGTAAAGAATGCGGTAAACGCACACAAAAAGCGTCGGGTTATCCTCGAGCGCGCTTCGGGCTACCGCGGTCAGCGCTCACGCTTGTACCGGAAAGCCAAAGAGCAGGTCATTCACTCGCTCGTTTACAGCTACCGCGATCGTCGCCAGCGCAAAGGTGACTTCCGCCGCTTGTGGATTCAGCGCATCAACGCAGCATCGCGTGCGAACGGAATGACCTATAACCGCTTCATCCAGGGCCTCGGCCTTGCGGGAATCGAAGTCGACCGTCGGATGCTCGCTGAGCTCGCCGTCAATGAGCCCGCTGCGTTCGCAACGCTGGTGGCAGAAGCCAAGAAAGCTCTACCCAAGGACACTTCGGCACCCGCCGTCAAGTCCTAACGCTCGTTCACAAAACCCCGGCACTATGCCGGGGTTTTGTGCTTTCTGGGGGTGAGTCCTGGGGGTCGGCTTGCGCCAAGCCCGTACTCTAAGGGGGTGTTAGAGAACCCGCGCTCGCCCCGTGTCCGTCAGGTCGCAAAGCTTGCGAAGAAGCAACGGCGTCGGGAAGCTCAACTATTTTTGGTGGAGGGTCCGCAAGCTGTGCGCGAGGCGCTCTCCAGCGCGTCTGGCTCTATCCAGGAACTGTTTGTCACCGCGAGCAGCGCGGAGAAGCACCCAGAAGTGATGGAGCTTGCCGCACGGGCCGGTGTTGAGGTTTTCCACGCCACTGATGAGGTTCTTGCGGCGATGTGTGACACCGTCACGCCGCAGGGGGTCCTCGGAGTGTGCCGTTTCATTGATTCCAGTCTCAGTGAGGTGCTTGTTCCCGGCGTGCGTAATGTGGCGGTTTTGCATGAGGTCAAGGACCCCGGCAACGTCGGCAACATCGTTCGTAGCGCCGATGCGGCCGGTGCTGACGCGGTGATCCTGACCGAAGCCAGCGTTGATATTTACAATCCGAAAGCGGTTCGAGCAACCACCGGCAGCCTTTTCCATCTGCCGGTGGTCATGGGGATCCCCCTCTCCGAAGCTCTGCTGGCGCTTCGCGGGGCCGGTCTAAGAACCTGCGCTACCCAAGCGAACGGAACCGATATCAACGAGCTAGCCGAGAGCGGGACGCTTGCGCAGCCCACCGCGTGGATTTTTGGCAATGAAGCTCACGGATTAGCAGCGGAAGAGGCGGCGCAGGCTGACATCCGGGTGGCGGTTCCGCTGTACGGCCAGGCAGAGTCACTGAGTCTTCAAACTGCTGCAGCCCTGTGCCTCTATCAGACCGCCTTTGCTCAGCAACGTTAGGAACATCGTCGGGCGGGCCTCGCCCAGTAGACTTGGCGACCGTGTCTGCCAAAACCACCATTACGCCTGACAATGTGCACTCTGCCATTGATGAGGCGCTTGCAGCTTTTGCTGCTGCGGACACGGTAGAAGCCCTCCAAGCGGCCAAAACAGCGCACGTCGGAGAGAAGTCCCGGATTGCGTTGATGAACGCCACCCTGCGAGACCTTCCGGGCGACCAAAAAGCTGCGGCTGGAAAGCTAATGGGTGAGGCAAAGGCTGCCGTCGGTGCAGCCCTAGCCGCAAGGGAAGCACAGCTGCTGGCCGAGCGTGAGCGCGCGGTTCTCGCGGAGGAAGCTCTGGATTTGACCGGTGTCGGTGTTCGTCGCCCGTCCGGTTCGCGCCACCCGCTTTCGGTATTGATGGAGGATATGGCGGACGTTTTTGTGGCGATGGGGTGGGAAGTTGCCGAGGGCCCGGAGCTCGAGCACGAATGGTTCAACTTCGATGCGTTGAACTTTGATGCTGATCACCCTGCTCGAGCCCTCCAAGACACCTTTTTTGTCGAGCCCGTCGACTCCCACCTTTTGCTGCGCACTCACACGTCGCCCGTTCAAATTCGATCGCTGCTCAGCAGGGAACTACCGGTCTATGTGGTTGCTCCCGGTCGCGTGTACCGGACAGATGAACTCGATGCGACGCACACCCCGGTTTTTCACCAAATCGAAGGAATCGCCATCGACAAAGGTCTCACGATGGCCCATTTGCGGGGCACCCTCGAGCACCTTGCGCGTTCTATGTTTGGCCCGGAAGCCAAGATTCGGTTGCGCGCCAATTACTTCCCCTTCACCGAGCCCAGCGCTGAGCTCGACATCTGGCACCCCACTTTCGTCGGTGGTGCGAGGTGGATCGAATGGGGTGGGTGCGGAATGGTCAACCCCAACGTTCTCCGGGCTGCCGGCATCGACCCGGAGGAGTACCAAGGGTTTGCCTTTGGCATGGGAATTGAGCGGACACTTATGTTCCGCAACAACGTCCAAGACATGCGAGACATGGTCGAAGGCGATATCCGGTTCTCCGGCCAGTTCGGGATGGTGGTCTGATGCGCGCGCCGCTGTCCTGGCTCCGTGAGTATGTTGACCTGCCAGCCGATGTGACACCGGAGAGTGTTCACGCTGCATTGGTTTCTGTGGGGCTCGAAGAAGAGGGTGTTCACAGGTTTGAGCTCGAAGGCCCCGTTGTCGTGGGCGAAGTACTCGAATTTGCCGAGGAGCCCCAGTCCAATGGCAAAACTATTCGCTGGTGCCAGGTCAAAGTAGCCCAGAGTGATTCCGATGATGCCCCCGCAGTGCGGGGAATTGTCTGCGGGGCAGGCAACTTTTTTGTTGGGGACCTGGTGGTGGTGTCCCTGCCGGGCGCTGTTCTCCCCGGTCCCTTCCCCATCAGTGCTCGCAAGACATACGGCCACGTGTCTGATGGCATGATCGCCTCGGCCAAAGAGCTCGGTTTGGGTGATGACCACGAGGGGATCCTTCGGTTAGCCGAGCTGGGCATCAGCGCTGACGTGGGTACCGACGCAATCGCGCTGCTGGGTCTCGATGATGTTGCTCCCGAAATGAATGTCACCCCGGATCGCGGTTACGCGCTCTCCATTCGTGGAATTGCTCGCGAATACCACCACGCGACCGGCTCAGCGTTTCGCGACCCCGCTCTCGCTCTGACTCCAGACGTGGGGGAGGGGTTCCCCGTCACGCTTGCTGACTCTGCGCCGCTGCGAGGTGTGCAGGGCTGTCAGGTTTTCATTACCCGTGCGGTGAGGGGAATTGATCCAACCCGTCCGACGCCGGCGTTCATGGTCGCTCGCTTAGCGCTTGCCGGTGTTCGTTCCATCTCGCTTCCTGTCGACATCACCAACTACGTGATGCTCGAGATGGGGCAGCCGATCCACGGTTATGACCTCGACACGCTGAGTGGTGGAATCACGGTGCGCAGAGCGGCCGCAGGCGAAACGCTCGTCACTCTCGACGGTCATGAGCGCACTCTCCATCCGGAGGACCTCACGATTACCGACGATTCGGGGGTGATCGGGCTCGCTGGAGTGATGGGTGGCGCCAAGACCGAAATTTCTGACGCAACCACCGCGGTGCTGGTTGAAGCGGCATGGTTCGAACCGGTCTCGATTGCTCGGACGCAGCGCCGGCACAAGCTCCCCAGCGAAGCCTCCAAACGTTTTGCCCGCGGCGTTGACCCGCTGGTGGCTGAAGCCGCAGCGGAACGCGTTGTGGCGCTGCTCGAAGAGCACGCGGGAGGCACCCGCGACCCGCTCGGCTCCAGGGTGATGGCGGACTCAGCCGGGGTGATGCCAGCCTTTGTTATGCCGGGTCGCGCCGTCGAGAAGCTCACCGGTATGGATGTGTCGTCGGACACCGTGCAGAACGTGCTGAGGGATATCGGTGCTGAGGTTGTGGTGGAGGGGGAGGCCCTTCGGGTTACGCCCCCATCGTGGAGACCGGACATTGTTGATGTTCAGGGCCTGATCGAAGAAGTAGCGCGGATTGTCGGATACGACACCATTCCCTCGGCGCTCCCGATTGCACCAGCGGGGAGAGGCCTTACTTCTGAGCAAGCCGCAAAGCGTCGGATTACCCGAAATCTAGCGGCGCGGGGAATGACCGAGGTGTTGGCCTACCCGTTCGTTTCCGGCTCAGACAATGAGATGTTTGGTGAGCGACGCAATGCCGGGGTTCCTCTCCACAACGCGATTGACGCTCAAATAAACCGCATGCGGACCAGTTTGATTCCGGGCCTGCTAGAGACGGCCCATCGTAATCTCTCTCGAGGGTTCTCTTCGCTGGCGATCTTCGAGGCCGGCGTTGTTTTTGAGGCAGCCGACGGACCGTTGGGAACCGAGGGAATACCCGTGGGCAATGCGCAGCCTTCTGCTGCGGAGCTCACTTCCCTTTACGACTCTGTTCCGGCACAGCCGTGGAGTGTCGCTGGGCTATTTGTCGGTAGCGCGGTGGAAAAAGTTCCTTTTGCCGAGGCGGTTCCGAGTGATGTGCGAGATGCACTGGACGCTGCCCAAGCTGTGGCGCATGCTGCTGGCGGCCACCTGACGGTCACTCAGGAGACACACGAAGCCTTCCACCCGAACCGTTTTGCCCACCTCTGGGTGGGAGACACTCGAGTCGGATATGCGGGGGAGCTCCTGCCTTCAGTGGCGATCGAACGAGACCTTCCGCGCAGGGTTTCGCTGTTCCACCTCAACGGTGACTCGTTGCTCGCCGCGCTGGGTCATGCCCCGCATGAGGCGACTGCGTTATCGGTGTATCCGGCGGCGACGCAAGATGTTTCCCTGGTAGTGGACCGCGGCGTGCCCGCGGGTGATGTGCAATCTGCGCTCATCGAGGGTGCGGGTGAGTTATTGGAGTCACTAGCGCTGGTTGACGATTACCGCGGTAGCGGGATTGACGAGAAACAGAAGTCGCTGACATTCGCGTTGCGGTTTCGGTCCGATGATCGGACGTTGACTGCCGGCGAGGCAACGGAAGCGAAAGACGCGGGTGTCGCTCTGGCAGCCGCTCGTCACGGGGCCACCCTGCGCGCCTAACCCCTTCTGTACCTTCAATTACTGCTCTAAGGTTGGTCTATGACTTTTCGTGTGGCGATTGCTGGGGCAAGCGGATACGCCGGCGGCGAGCTCGCACGACTGCTCGCGGCACATCCCGACTACGAGGTGACGACACTTGCTGCCCACACCGCGGCGGGACAGCCGGTCAGCGCCGTCCACCCACATTTGTCTAGCTTCGCTGATGCGACATTCGTCGAAACCTCGGTGGACACACTAAAGGGGCATGATGTTGTCGCCCTGGCTCTTCCTCATGGGGAATCTGGCGCCCTTGGTGATGCTCTCAGCGCGAGCGGTGACCAGACGGTGCTGGTCGACTTAGGAGCCGATCGACGGCTAGAAAGCGCTGCCGACTGGGACCAGTTTTATGGCGGTAACTTTTGCGCACCCTTCACCTATGGAATGCCCGAGCTGGTGAGAGTGACTGGGCCCACATCCCGGGACTTGCTCTCACAAACACACACCATTGCGGTGCCTGGCTGCAACGCGACCGCCGTTACTTTGGCGCTTGCTCCGCTTCTTGCCCGCGGTGTCATCCAGGGCGACGACATTTCGGCTGTCCTCGCTGTCGGTTCATCAGGTGCTGGTCGATCTCTCCGCAGTGACCTGTTGGCCGCCGAAGTCACAGGCTCCGCCCGACCGTATGCCGTTGGCGGTATACATCGTCACCTCCCGGAAATTCGCCAGAACTTTTCTTTGGCCGCGGGGCTAAACACTTCCGTGTCGATGACCCCGGTGCTTGTGCCGATGTCGCGCGGGATTCTTGCCACCTGCAGTGCACCGCTGGCGGGCGCTTACGATGTGGACCAGGTTCATTCGGTGGTGATGGATGCTTACGCCAGTGAACCCTTTATCCGCGTCTACGACCAAGGATTGTTCCCCGCGACCGGCGATGTCCTCGGGTCAAACACTCTCGCGTTGGGGGTAAGTGTCGATGCTGCTGTCAATCGCGTCATCGTGGTCGCAGCTCTCGACAACCTGGTGAAGGGCACAGCGGGTGCGGCGCTGCAAAGTTTGAATCTCGCGTTAGGCCTTGAGGAGTCGTCGGGGCTTACCACCGATGGGATCGCGCCGTGAGCGTGACCGCGGCTGCGGGCTTTCGCGCCGGCAGCGCAGAAGCCGGGCTTGCCGCGCGCGGGGGCGTTGACCTCACCGTCGTGATCAACGACGGCGACATGATTCCAGCAGCGTGCGTGTTCACGACCAATAAGGCCAAAGCCCACCCGATCTTGTGGTCACAACAGGTCATCGCCTCCGGCGAGGCCCGGGCGATCGTGCTCAACGCTGGCGGGGCAAACTGTTTCACCGGCCCGGAAGGTTTCGCGCTCACCCACGCCAGTGCAGAAACACTTGCCGGCTTGTTGGATAACACGGGAGCCAGTGAAGTGTTGGTGTGCTCGACCGGATTGATTGGCGAGTTGCTTCCTGCGGGAGCGGTCCTGCAGGGCATTGAGCGGGCGGTTGCTCTCGCTGACACCGGTGTGGACGCGGGTATTGCCTCGTCGCAGGCGATTTTGACCACCGATTCACATCCCAAGACTTCGGTGAAGACCCTTGAGGTCGAGGGGGGAGTAATCACCATCGGGGGGATGGCCAAAGGGGCAGGAATGCTTGCCCCAGGTCTTGCCACCATGCTGGTCGTGATGACAACCGATGCGGTGTTGGCGCCCGCCCAGTTAGATCGGGCTCTCCGGGCAGCGACCAGGCTCACGTTTGATCGCCTCGATTCGGATGGTGCAATGTCCACTAACGACCAGGTCACTCTCATGGCTTCCGGTGCAAGCGGTCTGAGCCCTGATGAGACAGCGTTTGGAACAGCTCTCACCTCTCTGTGCGCTGACCTTGCCCAACAGCTGTTGGCTGATGCCGAGGGCTCCAGTCACGACATCACGATTACCGTGACCGGTGCACGCACGGAGGATGACGCCGTAAAGGTCGGGCGGGCAGTCGCCCGGAACAATCTTTTCAAGGCTGCGATGTTTGGCGAGGATGCCAACTGGGGGCGGGTGTTGGCTGCGATTGGCACGGTTGATGCGGAATTTGATGTTTATGCCGTGGACGTGAGCATGAACGGTGTGCGGGTGTGCCACGCGGGGGCACCCGATCGCCCCCGTAGCGAGGTCGACCTTGGGCCCCGAGCCATTGAGGTGCTGATTGAGCTGCACGCCGGTTCGCACCAGGCGAGCATTTGGACGAATGACCTCACTCACGCGTACGTGCACGAGAACAGCGCGTACTCAAGCTGATGGCCGTGTCACAGTCTTCCCATCCGGAAGCGTTTATCAAAGCGGCGACGCTGACGGAAGCTTTGCCGTGGATGCGTCGCTTCCAGGGCGCAATTTTTGTGATCAAGCTTGGCGGAAACGCGATGGTAGACGAGGCGCTTTTGCAGGCCTTTGCGGACGACATGGTCTTTCTTCACACGGTGGGTGTGCGGCCCGTTGTTGTCCATGGGGGTGGCCCTCAGATTTCCGAGGCTCTTGCCGACCGGGGTATCGACAGCGAGTTTGTGGGTGGTTATCGCGTGACGACTACCGAAGCAATTCCCGTTGTCCGCGAAGTACTCAGGGAACAGATCAGCGCCGATATTGCGACGCGCATTAATCACCACCACGATATGGCGGTCGTGCTCTCGGGGGAAGACAATGAGCTTTTCACGGCTGTTCGCAGGGGTGCACAGGTTGATGGCATAGCAGTCGATCTTGGTCATGTGGGCGAAGTGGTCGGCGTGAAACCCGAGGCCCTGGAGCAACTCCTGAGCGAGGGAAAAATTCCCGTGGTGTCATCGTTGGCGCCCGAGGTCGATAGTGCGGCCGTGTTGAACGTCAACGCTGACACGGCGGCCGCCGCCCTGGCAGTGGCTCTGAAGGCGGCAAAACTCGTGCTGCTCACCGATGTTCCGGGTTTGTATGACAAATGGCCTGACACAGAGTCGGTGGTTTCCTCGATGACCGCAGACGAGCTGGAGGCCCTCTTGCCGAGTCTCGAGTCGGGAATGATTCCCAAGATGCAGGCATGCCTGGATGCGGTTCGTGGCGGGGTATCGAAGTCCGCCATTATTGATGGCAGACTGGCGCACTCTGTCTTGCTCGAGGCCTTCACGACAGACGGAATAGGAACCGAGGTAGTAGCGCCATGACCCGACACTTTTTGCGTGATGACGACATCAGCCCGGCAGAACAGGCCGACATCCTCGACCTGGCCCATGCTCTCAAACGCGATCGTTTTTCAACCCGTCCCCTGGAGGGGCCGCAAACAGTGGCGGTCATTTTTGATAAGTCCTCGACCAGAACCCGGGTGTCCTTTGCCGTGGGAATTGCTGATTTGGGCGGGCAGCCGCTGATCATTTCCACCGCCAATTCTCAACTCGGTGGAAAAGAAACTCCCTCCGATACTGCACGGGTGCTTGAGCGCATGGTGGCAGCGATTGTGTGGCGGACATATGCCCAATCGGGACTGGAAGAAATGGCCGCTGGTACCACGGTGCCGGTGATCAATTCACTGAGCGATGACTTTCACCCCTGCCAACTGCTGGCCGATTTGTTGACCATTCGCGAACACAAGGGATCACTCGCCGGTCTAACTGTCACGTTTGTGGGCGATGGGGGGAGCAACATGGCTCACAGTTATGCCCTCGCTGGCGCAACCGCAGGAATGCACGTTCGCATCGCGTGCCCCGAAACGTTCAAACCCGGGGCCTCGGTGGTCGGTGATGCGCGCGCCATCGCCGAGACGACGGGCGGTTCTATTGCTGTCCTCCACCAGCTGGATGATGCCGTGGCCGGCAGCGATGTGGTGGTAACCGACACCTGGGTGTCGATGGGTAAAGAAGAAGAGAAAGCGGAGCGTGTCGCGACTTTCGGGCCTTTCCAGGTCGGTGCTCCCGCGATGGCTCTCGCGAAAGACGACGCAATTTTTCTTCACTGTCTGCCCGCAGATCGAGGTTTTGAGGTGACCCCGGAGGTTATTGATGGCCCCCAGAGTGTGATCTGGGATGAGTCGGAAAACCGGCTGCACGCGCAGAAAGCCCTCATGGTGTGGCTTTTGGAGCGGGCTGAGTCCTCCACGTCGCGCCGATAGACTGGGCTTTCACCACCTGGTGACCTCTGAGAGAAAGTAGTTTCCTTCGTGACTGATCGCGTTGTCTTGGCATATTCCGGCGGACTGGATACCTCTGTGGGTATCGGGTGGCTTCAGGACGCCACCGGAAAAGAAGTGATTGCTCTCGCTGTTGATGTCGGCCAGGGTGGCGAAAACATGGACGACATTCGCCAGCGCGCCCTTGACTGTGGTGCGGTGGAAGCAATCGTGGTGGACGCAAAAGACGAATTTGCCAACGACTTTGTGATGCCTGCTTTGAAAGCTAACGCTCTGTACCAAAAGCGCTACCCCCTGGTGTCCGCTCTCTCACGGCCTGTCATTGCAAAGCACCTGGCCCGTGTGGCGCGGGAACTGGGAGCCGACTCGGTGTCACACGGTTGCACCGGCAAAGGAAATGACCAAGTCCGCTTCGAGTCAGCCGTCGCCGCTCTAGCACCAGAACTCTCCAGCATCGCTCCCATTCGGGACTTGGCGCTTACCCGAGATAAAGCCATTGTTTACGCGGAAGAAAAAGGCCTGCCCATCAAGCAGAGCAAAAAGAATTCTTACTCGATTGATAAGAACGTCTGGGGTCGCACGGTGGAAACCGGCCCGTTGGAAGACCCGTGGGCGGCTCCGCTCGATGACGTGTGGGAATACACCCAGAACCCGGACCACGGTCTTGCCGCAGAGGATGTGACCATCACGTTCACGGAGGGAATTCCCACCGCAATCAACGGCGCATCGGTGACGCCCCTGGAAGCTATCGCTCAGCTCAACACCCTCGCCGGTGCCCACGGTGTGGGCCGGGTAGACATTATGGAAGACCGACTGGTCGGAATTAAGAGCCGCGAAATCTATGAGGTCCCCGCAGCGCTGACCCTGATCAATGCCCACGAAGAGCTGGAAAACTTGGTTTTGGAGCGCGACCTAGGTCGCTACAAGCGCAAGCTCGAAGCTGATTGGGCCAACCTGGTTTATGACGGCCTGTGGTTCTCTGACCTCAAGTCGAGCCTTGACGCGTTCTTTGAGCACTCCCAGAAACATGTCTCTGGCGATGTGCGGGTGAACCTTTTCGCGGGACAGGCGGTGGTTACGGGGCGCCAGTCGGCCCAGAGTCTGTATGACTTTGACCTGGCCACCTACGACACCGGTGACACTTTTGATCAGTCACACGCCAAGGGGTTCATCGAGTTGTGGTCGCTACCGAGCAAGATCTCTGCGAAGCGAAACGCCAAGAGCTAGGAGTCGCTATGGCCGGGGAGACAAACGCGGGCGCGCTGTGGGGTGCGCGGTTTGCCCACGGCCCCAGTGAGGCGATGGCGGCCCTGTCGCGCTCGACTCATTTCGACTGGAGGTTGGTTCCCTACGACCTGGCGGCAACGCGAGCGCACGCTGCAGAGCTTCACGACAAGGGCTTTTTGAGTCCGGACGACTTTGCCACCGTGGGTGGCGCACTCGAGGCGCTGAGTGAAGAGTATGAGTCGGGATCTCTTGTGCCCGCCGACTCGGATGAAGATGTTCACGGCGCACTGGAGCGTATTTTGATTGAGCGTGTGGGTCCCGCCCTCGGCGGCGCTTTGCGCGCCGGGCGCAGCCGAAACGATCAAATTGCGACCTTTGTTCGGCTCTACATGCGCGATAGCGCTCAGGCTCTTCGCTCTGCTCTGCTCGAGGTCGCCCAGGTCTTGCACCAGAGGGCATCTGAAGTGGGGGATGCGGTAATGCCGGGACGCACCCACTACCAACTCGCTCAACCCGTGCTCGTTGGTCACTACCTCATGGCACATGCGTGGCCTCTGGTCCGCGACGTCTCGAGGATTGACGACTTTTTGGTGAGGAACGATGTGTCGCCCTACGGTGGGGGCGCGCTTGCCGGTGGCGGAGTGGGCCTGAGCCCCGAAGCGATTGGGGCGGCGCTCGGATTTGCCTCTGTGAGCCCAAACTCTCTCGATGGCACCTCATCTCGGGATGGGGTTGCCGAGTTCCTGTTTATTGCCGCTCAGATTGGGGTTGACCTTTCTCGTGTGGCAGAGGACATCATCGTGCTGTCCTCCGGCGAGTTCGGCTACCTCACGCTAGATGACGCTTTTTCCACTGGCTCATCGATGATGCCGCAGAAGAAGAACCCCGACATTGCGGAGCTTGCGCGGGGTAAAGCTGGCCGTTTGATCGGAAACCTCACGGGTTTGTTAGCGACCCTGAAAGCCCTCCCGCTGGCCTACAACCGCGACTTGCAGGAGGACAAAGAGCCGCTATTTGACTCGGTTGACTCTCTCCTTTTGGTGCTGCCGGCCATGAGTGGTCTGTTGGAGACCGTTACCTTCAACCTCGATGTCATGGCAGCGGGTTCCACGGCCGGGTTCGCTCTGGCCACCGATGTCGCCGACAGTTTGGTGGCCAACGGCGTTCCCTTCCGTGAGGCACATGAAGTTGTGGGTCAGTTGGTGAGCTGGTGCGAACAACACGGGGTTGATCTTCCCCAGGTTTCTGATGCCGAGCTTTCGGCACTCTCACCGCACCTCGCCCCGTCTGTCCGAGAGGTCATGAGCGCTGATGCCTCTGTGGCCCGCAAGAGCGGTCGAGGCGGCACCGCTCCGGCAAGGGTGGCGCAGCAGCGGGATGAGCTGAAAGCCGAACTGCAGCGACTGTCGGCGGGCTAGGACTGACCACTAAAGCGCCGCAGGAACGCCTGGGTGCGCGGATCCTTTGGAGCTTGCAGAACCTCTCGTGCGGGTCCTGATTCAACGATTTGTCCGCCTTCAAGGAAGAGCACGCGGTCGGCAACATCCTGCGCAAAAGCCATTTCGTGCGTAGCCATCACGATGGTGGTTCCATCGTCCTTCAGTTTTTTGACGAGCTCAAGGACCTCTCCGACCAACTCCGGGTCAAGAGCGGAGGTAATTTCGTCAAGAAGCAGCACCTCGGGGCCCCCGGCGATTGCTCGTGCGAGGGCGACTCGTTGCTGTTGTCCTCCCGAGAGGCGGTCCGGATACCACGCTGCTTTTTCCGCGAGGCCAACATGGGAGAGAAGCTCTAGCGCGTGAGACCTGGCTGCCTGGGGTTTCATTTTTTTGACGTGAGTGAGCGACAGCGCAATGTTGTCGAGCGCAGACAGGTGGGGGAAGAGATTGAACTGTTGGAAGACCACACCGATTCGAGCTCGAACCTTATCCGGGTGCGCTCGAGGGTCAGAAATATCATCGTTGCCGAGCCAAATTTGGCCGTCGTCGAGTTGCTCTAGCAAATTTACGCAACGCAACAGCGTGGACTTCCCAGAACCACTCGCGCCAATAAGCGCAACGACTTCACCGCGGTTCACGGTTAGGGAAATGCCGTTTAGAACGGCGGTGTCCCCAAAACTCTTGTGGAGCTCATCGAGTTGCAGGACGATGCTCATACCAGCGACCCCGCTTGTTCCCGCTGCCTAAGGCGAGCCGAATACCAGTCGGTGAGTCGAATCATCGGCAGGGCTAACAAAACGAACAGCAGGCCTGCCAAAACATACGGACTGAAGTTGAAGGCTTGAGCCGTCTCAATCTGAGCTGCGCGCACTGCATCGACAGCGCCCAGAACCGAAATTAGTCCGACATCTTTCTGCATGGCAATGAAGTCATTCATCAGGGCCGGCGTGACTTTTCTGAAGGCCTGGGGCAACACGACTAACCGAAGGGTCTTGCCGTAACTCAACCCGAGGGAGCGCGCTGCGAGGCGTTGCGAAGGATGGACGGATTCAATTCCTGCCCGGAAGACCTCTGCAACGTACGCGGAATAGGTGAGAATCAGGGCGATGGTGCCCCAAAACTCCAATGGCATACGGGGCAGAGCTCCGAGACCGGGGACTCCGAATCCAACGATGTAAAGCACGATGATGAGCGGTAGGCCTCGAAACAGATCGGTATATCCAGCGGCAAAGGCGCGGAGAGGAAAGAAAACCGGACCTCGCAGGGTACGAATCGTCGCGAGTAGAAGGGCAAGCACGAGAACGCCTATCGCGGCAAAAAAGAGAACACGAATGTTCAACCAGAGTCCCTCGATGACGCGGGGCCACGCGCTTTGGAATACGTCAAAATCGAAGAAACTTCGCTGCACTAGCGCCCAGCCGGGCGTGTTAACAACAAAAAACCACAACACGATCGCGAAGGTAAGAGTTGAGAGAAAAGAAATCAGAACGGATCGAGAGTTCTGTTTCTTCCGGAAGGCCCGGCGTTCCCGCTCAACAGAGCTGGGAAGCCGGGCCGCCTGGGGGCCAGTCACGGAGAGCTGGACGCTAGTTCAGTGTGGGAGCGCCCTGGTCGGAACCAAGCCACTCGTCGGTGATTTCCTGCAATTTGCCGGAGTCCCGGAGGCTCTCGATGGCCTCGTTGACGGCTTCGGTGAGTGCACTGTCCTTGGGCAACACGAGTCCCCACTCATCGGCGAGACCCGCTGTTCCGGGAAGTTGACCAACGATGAGGCCCCCGGTGAGCTCTACGCCAGTGAGGTAGAACGCGGTGGGGAGGTCGACGACAAGCGCATCAATTTGTCCTGTTTCAAGGGCAAGCTTTGCGTCATCGTTGTTATTAAAGGCCTGCGCCCCATCGACAGGTTCAATGATTTCTTCGATTGCCTGAAACGACGTAGAGCCGCTAGCGGCCCCAACAAGGGTGTCGGCAAGCTCACTGAGGGTCGAGGCGCCGGCTGCTGGGGAGGACTCCACGGTGATGACTGCCTGTGGTGTGCTGTAGTACGGGTCCGAGAAGTCGACATTTTGTGCGCGTTCCTCGGTAATCGTGTACTGCTGGAGATTAAAGTCAAAGTCTTTGGGGCCGGGCTGAATTGCGGCCTCAAACGTCGTGCGAACCCACACAACATCGTCGGGGCCGTAACCCATTTCATCGGCTATAGCGTAAGCAACCGCAGACTCGAATCCGTTGCCGGACTCAGGAGCGTCATCAAGAACGTAAGGGTAGTAGGCAGGTTCGCCGGTTGCGATGGTGAGTTTTCCTTCAGTGAGGGTGGCGGATGTTGAATCCTCGGCGGCTGCCGAGCAGGCAGCCAGGGACACTAACAATGCGCCAACCCCAGCGAGCGCCCCGATTCGGCGCGCTTGTGAGAGTTTGAACATGGTTTCTCCTCAAATGGTGATTTTGGTACCCCCATTGTGCCGAATAATCCGACGTGTCGTTGCCTTCGTTAAGTTGTGTGACGCGCGCTGATAAGTTGTCTCTCGTGCCAGTCAGCGACGCTCTTGCGAATCAACGCAATGACTCGACGTTTGCAACACTTCACGACGAGCTGGTGTGGCGGGGGCTAATCCACGTTTCTACCGACGAAAAAGCGCTCTCTGCGGCGCTTGCTGGCGGTCCGATTGCTTTTTATTGTGGCTTTGACCCGACAGCACCAAGCCTCCACCTGGGCAACCTCGTTCAGTTGCTCGTGATGCGTCGGCTCCAATTGGCAGGACACCGTCCCCTGGCATTGGTAGGAGGATCGACGGGACTAATTGGTGATCCCAAGCCGACCGCGGAGCGCGTGCTGAACGAGCCGGCAACAGTCGAGGAGTGGGTTTCCCGCTTGGGGTCTCAAATCGAGCGCTTCCTGGCGTTTGAGGGCAATAACTCAGCAACGCTGGTGAACAACCTCGACTGGACGAAAGACCTGTCGGCGATTGACTTCCTGCGCGATGTGGGCAAGTACTACCGCGTGGGCACGATGATCAAAAAGGACGCTGTCTCCGCCCGACTCAATTCAGACGCGGGGATTTCCTACACGGAGTTTTCCTACCAAATCCTTCAGGGAATGGACTTTTTACGGCTCTACGAGCAGTACGGCTGCGTTTTACAAACGGGTGGCTCCGACCAGTGGGGAAACCTCACCAGCGGGACGGACCTCATCCATAAGTCCCAGGGGGTGTCCGTCCATGCGCTCGGCACACCGCTCATCACCAATAGTGATGGGACAAAGTTTGGAAAATCTGAGGGCAATGCCATCTGGCTGGATGCAGATTTCACGAGTCCTTTTGCCCTGTATCAGTTCTGGCTCAACACCGATGATCGCGATGTGGTCGATCGCCTCAAAGTCTTTACCTTTCTTTCCCGGGCAGAGATTGAGGAATTAGACAAAGAGCAGCGAGACGCCCCCCACCTTCGCGTGGGTCAGAAAACGTTGGCTCGTGCGGTGACCACCCTGGTCCACGGCGACCAAGCTTGCGAAGACGTGATCGCGGCTTCGGAAGCTCTCTTCGGCAAAGGTGATGTCGCAGGACTCAACCCGGACACGTTCGCCAGTGCATTAGAGGCCCTACCCAGTGCGAAGGTAACCGATCAGACGTCCGTCGCCGAGGCCTTGGTTTCAACTGGCTTATGCGCAAGTGTCTCCGAAGCGAGGCGGGCTATCGCTCAGGGCGGCGTCACTATCAACAACACAGCGGTTGTCGACGAAACCGCCCTCGTCGGGGAGCCTCAAGCGCCGCACCCGTCTGCGTTGTTGTTGAAGCGAGGGAAGAAAACCCTGGCAGCACTTCACCGTGGCTGAGGTCAGTATCTATGAGGGCCTCCTGTCGGGTGGCCACCCCAACTCCTTGGGGAACACAGTCGAGGTCGTCGCGGCCGTAGGCGATAACCCCGATCTTCTCGCGGAGCTCATTGCGACGTATGCCAGTGACGACCCGGTTGTGCGGCTTCGGGTATCCAGTGCTCTCAAGCGCGTAGCCGCCGATCACCCGGTAATGGTGCATGAGGCGCTGGGGAGCATTATGGCCTGGGTGAGAGACATTGACCAGCCCTCAGCGTGGTGGTCTCTCTCGCAGTTGTTTCACGAGCTCAAAGATCTGCTCTCTGCTGCCGAGCGAACCGATGCGGTGGAGCTGATGAAGTCCGTGCTGACGAGCCACGATGACTGGATTGTTATCAACCAAACAATGGGAACACTGGGGGAGTGGGCGCGCACCGACGAGGCCCTGCGGCAGTGGCTCCTCCCTGTTTTGGAGGGCTTCACGCACGAAGCACGCGTGTCCATTTCGAAGAGGGCCCAGCGCTACCTCGCCCAACTGGCTTAGGGGCACTGTGCGCGACACGCCCGGGATGACAGTCATTTGTCGCCTTTGGGGAACAGCCCTATAGTTGGAAAGTTGTCAACGGAGGCACCGGAACCCTAGGTTCCCGGAGATTCTCCACTGACATCTCTGGTTCGACTGGCACCGCACTTGCCGTGTGGTTCAGTTTCGTACTAGAGTTACGACTCCAGCGTTTCACAGCGTCGGGCCAAAACACTCCTTCGAGAGCGGGTTGGTTTCGACACCGAAAGCTGCGCCGGATGTAACAAACAGGATGCCACCCGACGTCCACTCGGAAACGAGATGTGAAGTCAGCGGTGCCCGATCCTTGAGAACTCAACAGTGTGCACTAAGTCAATGCCAAATAACCTCCGTGGTGGGAGCAATTCCGCCACAGAGATTCCTTTGGATTAGATGGACAAGTCAGTAGACAAGTCATTTAGTCAGAACAAACTCGCCTGAATGCTTCGGCATTCGGCAGCAAGTCTGTCGGTAGCGATATCGACAAGCAAGCTATTAACGGAGAGTTTGATCCTGGCTCAGGACGAACGCTGGCGGCGTGCTTAACACATGCAAGTCGAACGATGAAAGCGGGAGCTTGCTCCTGCTGGATTAGTGGCGAACGGGTGAGTAACACGTGAGCAATCTGCCCCTGACTCTGGGATAAGCGTTGGAAACGACGTCTAATACCGGATACGAGATGAGACCGCATGGTCATCATCTGGAAAGAATTTCGGTCAGGGATGAGCTCGCGGCCTATCAGCTTGTTGGTGAGGTAATGGCTCACCAAGGCGACGACGGGTAGCCGGCCTGAGAGGGTGACCGGCCACACTGGGACTGAGACACGGCCCAGACTCCTACGGGAGGCAGCAGTGGGGAATATTGCACAATGGGCGCAAGCCTGATGCAGCAACGCCGCGTGAGGGATGAAGGCCTTCGGGTTGTAAACCTCTTTTAGCAGGGAAGAAGCGAAAGTGACGGTACCTGCAGAAAAAGCGCCGGCTAACTACGTGCCAGCAGCCGCGGTAATACGTAGGGCGCAAGCGTTGTCCGGAATTATTGGGCGTAAAGAGCTCGTAGGCGGTTTGTCGCGTCTGCTGTGAAAATCCGAGGCTCAACCTCGGACCTGCAGTGGGTACGGGCAAACTAGAGTGCGGTAGGGGAGATTGGAATTCCTGGTGTAGCGGTGGAATGCGCAGATATCAGGAGGAACACCAATGGCGAAGGCAGATCTCTGGGCCGTAACTGACGCTGAGGAGCGAAAGCGTGGGGAGCGAACAGGATTAGATACCCTGGTAGTCCACGCCGTAAACGGTGGGAACTAGATGTAGGGACCGTTCCACGGTTTCTGTGTCGCAGCTAACGCATTAAGTTCCCCGCCTGGGGAGTACGGCCGCAAGGCTAAAACTCAAAGGAATTGACGGGGGCCCGCACAAGCGGCGGAGCATGCGGATTAATTCGATGCAACGCGAAGAACCTTACCAAGGCTTGACATATAGAGGAAAAGTGTAGAAATACACTCCCCGCAAGGTCTCTATACAGGTGGTGCATGGTTGTCGTCAGCTCGTGTCGTGAGATGTTGGGTTAAGTCCCGCAACGAGCGCAACCCTCGTCCTATGTTGCCAGCACGTAATGGTGGGAACTCATGGGATACTGCCGGGGTCAACTCGGAGGAAGGTGGGGATGACGTCAAATCATCATGCCCCTTATGTCTTGGGCTTCACGCATGCTACAATGGCCGGTACAGAGGGCAGCAATACCGCAAGGTGGAGCGAATCCCAAAAAGCCGGTCTCAGTTCGGATTGAGGTCTGCAACTCGACCTCATGAAGTCGGAGTCGCTAGTAATCGCAAATCAGCAACGTTGCGGTGAATACGTTCCCGGGCCTTGTACACACCGCCCGTCAAGTCATGAAAGTCGGTAACACCCGAAGCCGGTGGCCCAACCTTTTGGAGGGAGCTGTCGAAGGTGGGATCGGTGATTAGGACTAAGTCGTAACAAGGTAGCCGTACCGGAAGGTGCGGCTGGATCACCTCCTTTCTAAGGAGCATAAGAACAGCCCTCGGGCTGTTCCAGAGCCACAACTCAGACGAATGTTCTGAGGTGGTTGCTCATGGGTGGAACATTGACTTTGGTGTCACGGTGAGTGAGTAGAGCAAGTACGGCCCTTTGGGGCAAGGAAAGCAACATTCATTCCAACTGGCACCTGCACACTGTTGGGTCCTGAGGGACCGGGCCTGTCGAGCAATCGGCAGCTTGGCTCTCGTCGGACTGCGCTTGGAGAGGATTGTTCCTCGAAAAGCCCGGAACCGCCCGTAAATTGAGAACTACACAGTGGACGCGAGCATCTTAGACAGACATCGAAAGATGTCTATCTACAGATCTAGATTTATATAGATCATTGGTCAATCTTGATGGCACTTGTGTCATCACGATCGATTCAAAATACTCATGTAGTCAAGTTTCTAAGAGCAAACGGTGGATGCCTTGGCATCTGGAGCCGAAGAAGGACGTAGCAATCTGCGATAAGCCTCGGGGAGCTGATAAGCGAGCTTTGATCCGAGGATGTCCGAATGGGGAAACCCCGCTGGGAGCTTCGTGCTACCCAGTGACTCCCGCCTGAATATATAGGGCGGGTAGAGGGAACGTGGGGAAGTGAAACATCTCAGTACCCACAGGAAGAGAAAACAACAGTGATTCCGGTAGTAGTGGCGAGCGAAACCGGAACAGGCCAAACCGATCATGTGTGATAGCCGGCAGGCGTTGCATGGTCGGGGTTGTGGGACTCTTACGGTGTTCTGCCGAACACCACGTAGATAGTTGTTGTATAGACGAATGGTCTTGAAAGGCCAGCCATAGAGGGTGCCAGCCCCGTAGTCGAAATGCAGCACTAATGCGAAGAGGATCCCAAGTATCACGGGGCCCGAGAAATCCCGTGTGAATCTGCCAGGACCACCTGGTAAGCCTAAATACTCCCAGATGACCGATAGCGGACAAGTACCGTGAGGGAAAGGTGAAAAGTACCCCGGGAGGGGAGTGAAATAGAACCTGAAACCGTTTGCTTACAATCCGTTGGAGCCTCCTTGTAGGGGTGACAGCGTGCCTTTTGAAGAATGAGCCTGCGAGTTAGCGATATGTGGCGAGGTTAACCCGTGAGGGGTAGCCGTAGCGAAAGCGAGTCTGAATAGGGCGATTCAGTCGCATGTCCTAGACCCGAAGCGAAGTGATCTATCCATGGCCAGGTTGAAGCGACGGTAAGACGTCGTGGAGGACCGAACCCACTTGGGTTGAAAACCGAGGGGATGAGCTGTGGATAGGGGTGAAAGGCCAATCAAACTTCGTGATAGCTGGTTCTCTCCGAAATGCATTTAGGTGCAGCGTTGCGTGTTTCTTGCCGGAGGTAGAGCTACTGGATGGCCGATGGGCCCTACAAGGTTACTGACGTCAGCCAAACTCCGAATGCCGGTAAGTAAGAGCGCAGCAGTGAGACGGTGGGGGATAAGCTTCATCGTCGAGAGGGAAACAACCCAGACTACCGACTAAGGTCCCAAAGCGTGTGCTAAGTGGAAAAGGATGTGGAGTTGCATAGACAACCAGGAGGTTGGCTTAGAAGCAGCCACCCTTGAAAGAGTGCGTAATAGCTCACTGGTCAAGTGATTCCGCGCCGACAATGTAACGGGGCTCAAGCACATCACCGAAGTCGTAGCATTTACACCATAGGTAGGCCTTCGTGGTCCAGCCGTGTAAATGGGTAGGAGAGCGTCGTGTGGCGAGTGAAGCGGCGGAGTGATCCAGCCGTGGACGCCACACGAGTGAGAATGCAGGCATGAGTAGCGAAAGACGGGTGAGAAACCCGTCCTCCGGAAGACCAAGGGTTCCAGGGCCAGGCTAATCCGCCCTGGGTAAGTCGGGACCTAAGACGAGGCCGACAGGCGTAGTCGATGGACAACGGGTTGATATTCCCGTACCCGCGAAGAACCGCAAGAGCTAATCCAGTAATGCTAAGAGTCCGAATTCTCTTTCTGATCCCTTCGGGGTGAGGATTGAGAGCTAGCACTCGACCCTATGCTGGTGCGGCTAACGTATTAACAGGTGTGACGCAGGAAGGTAGCTGAGCCGGGCGATGGTTGTCCCGGTGTAAGGATGTAGGGCGAGGAATAGGCAAATCCGTTCCTCTCATAGCCTGAGATCCGACGCGTACCCCTCACGGGGGAAATCAGTGATCCTATGCTGCCGAGAAAAGCATCGACGTGAGGTTCTAGCGGCCCGTACCCCAAACCGACTCAGGTGGTCAGGTAGAGAATACTAAGGAGATCGAGAGAATCGTGGTTAAGGAACTCGGCAAAATGCCCCCGTAACTTCGGGAGAAGGGGGGCCGGATTGGTGAAGGGATTTACTCCTGGAGCTATGAAGGCCGCAGAGACCAGTGGGAAGCGACTGTTTACTAAAAACACAGGTCCGTGCTAAGTCGCAAGACGATGTATACGGACTGACGCCTGCCCGGTGCTGGAAGGTTAAGAGGAGCGGTTAGCACTTGTGCGAAGCTGCGAATTTAAGCCCCAGTAAACGGCGGTGGTAACTATAACCATCCTAAGGTAGCGAAATTCCTTGTCGGGTAAGTTCCGACCTGCACGAATGGCGTAACGACTTCCCAGCTGTCTCAACCGCGAACTCGGCGAAATTGCACTACGAGTAAAGATGCTCGTTACGCGCAGCAGGACGGAAAGACCCCGTGACCTTTACTACAGCTTTGTATTGGTGTTCGGTGTGGCTTGTGTAGGATAGGTGGGAGACTTTGAAGCGGACACGCCAGTGTTCGTGGAGTCATTGTTGAAATACCACTCTGGTCACTCTGGATATCTAACTTCGAACCGTAATCCGGTTCAGGGACAGTGCATGGTGGGTAGTTTAACTGGGGCGGTTGCCTCCCAAAAAGTAACGGAGGCGCCCAAAGGTTCCCTCAGCCTGGTTGGCAATCAGGTGGCGAGTGTAAGTGCACAAGGGAGCTTGACTGTGAGACTGACAGGTCGAGCAGGGACGAAAGTCGGGACTAGTGATCCGGCAGTGGCTTGTGGAAGCGCTGTCGCTCAACGGATAAAAGGTACCTCGGGGATAACAGGCTGATCTTGCCCAAGAGTCCATATCGACGGCATGGTTTGGCACCTCGATGTCGGCTCGTCGCATCCTGGGGCTGGAGTAGGTCCCAAGGGTTGGGCTGTTCGCCCATTAAAGCGGTACGCGAGCTGGGTTTAGAACGTCGTGAGACAGTTCGGTCCCTATCCGCTGCGCGCGTTGGAAATTTGAGAGGATCTGACCCTAGTACGAGAGGACCGGGTTGGACGAACCTCTGGTGTGTCAGTTGTCCTGCCAAGGGCACCGCTGATTAGCTACGTTCGGGATGGATAACCGCTGAAAGCATCTAAGCGGGAAGCCGGCCTCAAGATGAGATTTCCATGCCCTTCGGGGCGAGAGGCTCCCAGTAGACGACTGGGTTGATAGGCCGGATGTGGAAGTGGGGACTAAAGACCCATGAAGCTGACCGGTACTAATAAGCCGATAACTTGACACCACATGAGTGGTGCTCGCGTCCACTTTGTGGTTCTCGATTAACGGTCGAGAACCGATGATTTACCAGCTGTGCTGGTAATCCTCAGACTGAAAAATCAATAGTGTTTCGGCGGCCATAGCGAAGGGGAAACGCCCGGTTCCATTCCGAACCCGGAAGCTAAGACCTTCAGCGCCGATGGTACTGCGAGGGGGACCTCGTGGGAGAGTAGGACACCGCCGGACTTCTTTGTGAAATGGCCACCCTCAGGGGTGGCCATTTTGCGTTAACAACGAATGAGAGAACATGACAACCGATCGACCCCGACGTCCGTCTTCTGGTGCCTCCTCCGGAGACCGTCGTCCTCGTGGACCGGCGCGCGGGGGGAGTGATTCCCGCCCGGGACGACCCGATAGCGGCCGCCCTCGAGGCGAACGGCGCCCCGGCTCGGATTCCTCCAGGAAACGCGACGATGAGCGATCCGGTAGCGCCGGCTATCGCGGAGGCAGGGATTCGCGTTCGGGCTCCGATCGCGACAGGCCTCGCGAACCGAAACGTTTTGGTCGTGATCGTGACGGTGATCGCCCACGCCGGGACTCGCGCGAGGCAGAGGATGGTCCGCGCCACGATGATCCCGCGGTGGATGAGGATGTAACACCTCAGGAGTTGGAGCGCTCTGCCTGGAGAGAGCTAAAAGCCCTCACCAAAGAAAACGCCGAATGGGTGGCAGGCCACCTGGTGATGGCCTCCCGGGTTATCGATGATGATCCCGAGCGGGCGCACAAGCACGCGGTGGCTGCCGCTCGTCGTGCTGGACGCATTCCCGTGGTGCGGGAAACGGTCGGTATTACGGCCTATTTGGCCGGAGACTTTGCTCTGGCCCTGCGGGAGCTTCGCACCTATCGCCGCCTGTCGGGTTCTGACGACCAGATTCCCCTCATGGTCGATTGCGAACGAGGGCTTGGACGCCCTCAGAAAGCGCTGGAACTTGCCGGCGAAGTCACCCGAGCCTCGCTTCCCGAGGCGGTTCAGGTGGAGTTGGCCATCGCACGCTCGGGCGCGCGTTTAGACATGGGCAAAACCGAGCTAGCGCTGGGTGAGCTGGAAATCCCACAGCTCTCCGCCGACGTTGCCTTTAGCTATTCGCCAGCGCTCTTTGATTCCTACGCAATCGTTCTCGCCGAGTTGGGCCGTGATGACGAGGCTGCCGCGTGGGGCAGACGGGCGAATATTGCGGCGGAGGCTCTCCGCGAAGCGGGCGGGGACATCGACGACATGGTGGTGGTGGAGATACCGGGAGACGAGGACTAGTGTCGCCGCGCACCCCACTGGAGGGCATCGATGTGGTGCTCGCTGATTTAGATGGAGTCCTTTACCAAGGATCCGCTGAAATTCCTCATGCCGTGGCGTCCCTCAAAAAAGCCGCCAAGAAGGCACGTCTGGGCTACGTCACCAATAACGCGTCACGAACGCCGGACGAAGTTGCCGCGCAGATTGCTGGCTATGGGCTGCCCGCTAACGCCGCGGATGTGGTGACCTCCCCGCAGGCAGCGGTGCGAGTTCTTTCCCGCGCTGTGCCCGCGGGCGCAAAAGTTCTTGTGGTCGGCGGCAAAGGACTGACCGACGAAGTTAGCGGGGCGGGGTTCCAGGTCGTCACTTTGGCTTCTGAGGAACCCGCCGCTGTTATTCAAGGGTTTTCCCCGAAGGTTGGGTGGGAAGAGCTTGCTCAAGCATCCTTTGCCCTGCAAGAAGATCCCCTTCGGCCCTGGATTGCGACCAATACCGACTGGACTATTCCTGTTGAGGGCGGAATAGCGCCCGGCAACGGCGCACTAGTGTCCGCTGTGCACCTAGCAGTCGGGCGATTGGCGACCTTTGCGGGGAAACCGGAGAAGGAAATTTTTGATGTCGCCACCGAACGCTTCAGCCCTCACGGGGGTGCACTGATGATTGGGGACCGATTGGACACCGACATCCTCGGTGCCAACCGCGGAGGAATGGCTTCTGCTCTGGTGCTCACCGGTATTGATTCAGCCAAAACGCTTTTGGCCAGCGACAGCAGCATGCGGCCGACCTACGTTTTGGAGGACTTACGGCAACTCCATAAGCCCTACCCCGAGGTTGTCCGCAGCACCGACGCCGATGGTGTGCACACCGTAGAGGTGGGGCGCGCGGTGGTGCGACGCAAAGACAACGTTGTGCGGGTAGCTCGGGCTGGCCAGAAAATTGATTTAGTGCGCGCGGGAGCGGCCATCATCCACGATTCTGGCCTCAAAATTTTCGGGCTTGATGTCGATCCCCAGATATATTCGTAGACATGGATCTGGACCCGACAGCACTCGCTGACCAGCTGGCAGAAATTGATTCTCTGCCCCTCAACGAGCGCGCCGCCAAGCTTGCCGCGCTGCAGACATCCCTGCGGGAAGCCCTGGATTCCCCGAACCCTTCGTGACCTCTCAGCGCCTCGATCAAGCGCTCGTGGCCCTCGGGCTCAGTGAGTCCCGCACCAAAGCGCAACGCAGAATCGCGGCTGGTGACGTTCGGGTCAACGGCGTTGTCGAAATCAAACCCTCGCAGCGGGTCGCGGAATCGGACACGCTTGATATCGAGGGTGGTGCTGACTATGTCGGGCGAGGAGCGCTCAAAATGGAGGCAGCTCTCTCGAAGTGGCCTATCTCGCCGGTCGGGAAGCTGTGTGTCGACATTGGCGCTTCGACGGGCGGATTCACCGAGGTATTGCTTTCTCGGGGAGCCCGGCATGTCATCGCCCTCGATGTGGGACACGGTCAATTGCATCCGTCGTTGGATGCCGATGTCCGGGTAACGCGCTGTGATGGTGTGAACATCCGGGACGTGAACAGGCAGTGGTGGGACGGCGTCTCTGGCGAAGCCCCCGAACTGATCGTGGTGGACGTCAGTTTTGTGTCGTTAACGCACGTGTTTCCACCTGCCGTAGCGCTATGGCCGGAAGCGGAATGGATTGCTCTGGTGAAACCTCAGTTCGAGGTGGGGCGAACGCAGATCACGGGCGGGATCGCTGAAAATCCTGACGATCACGAGCATGCGGTCCAGGCTGTGCTGGAACATGCAAGGGGGTTAGGTCTCAACGTTCGGGGCGTAATGGCCTCACCGGTGACGGGGGAGGCGGGCAACCGCGAGTACCTGTGTTGGCTATCACCCACGGCAGAAGAGAATCCGCCAGAATGGGGTCAAGAGATTCACCGCCTAACCCATCCGTAGCTTGGAGGCACTGCCGTGGCAGACCGTCACATGCTCGTTCTTGCCCACGCGGCGCGCTCAGACGCGCTGGCAGGGGCAGTGGAAGTGTGCGAGCGACTCCGTGCTGCCGGAGCAACCCCGGTGGTTGCTCCGCAGGGACATCCACTTCGCGTCGATGGAGTAGGGGATGCGCTCACACTGGGTGATGGCGCCCCGCTGTCGGGGATCGAGCTCACCATCGTGCTTGGTGGTGACGGGACCATCCTGGGCGCTGCCGAGTTGATGCGTGAATCGACGGCCCCGCTGCTCGGCATCAACCATGGCCATGTGGGTTTCCTTGCCGAGAGCGAGCGGGATGACCTGGAGTGGACTGTGGCGCAAGCCCTCGCCGGTGATTACGACGTGGATGAGCGACTCGTCCTCGATGTGGTGGTCACCGATGGCGAAAAAGAGCTGTTTCGGACCTTTGCGGTCAATGAGGCCACCATTGAAAAAGCTTCGCGCGCTCGCATGATCGAAGTGGCGCTCGAGATTGATGGCCGCCCCATCTCCGCGTTTGGCGCCGACGGCGTTGTTATGGCGACCCCGACGGGGTCCACGGCCTATTCGTTCTCTGCCGGTGGGCCAGTCGTGTGGCCGGGAGTGGAAGCGCTGCTGATGGTCCCGCTTTCCGCACACGCTCTGTTTGCCAGGCCGCTTGTGGTTGGGCCTGATTCTGTGATGGCGGTTGAGTTGCTGGAGAGATCCGGTACACCGGCCGTGCTGTGGTGCGATGGGCGCAGGGGAGTCGACATTCAGCCTGGCTCCCGCGTGATGGCCTCGCGGAGCGAGCAACCCATTCGACTTGCCCGACTCCACCCCGGCCCGTTTACCGATCGGCTGGTTCAAAAGTTTTCTCTTCCCGTTACTGGATGGCGCGGGCCTAGTGAGAAGTAAGAGTCGATGATCCACGAAGTATCCATCACTGATCTTGGGGTGATCCATGAGGCCCGACTGCCTTTAGGGCCTGGGCTGACGGCCCTCACGGGAGAGACCGGTGCAGGAAAGACAATGGTGGTGACGGCCCTGGGTTTGCTCCTGGGTCAAAGGGCAGACTCAACTCAGGTGCGGCGCGAAGCGCGGTCGACATGGGTTGAAGGTCGCTTTGCCATCGGCACACTGCCGGGTGTTACGCATCGAGCGGCTGAGCTCGGCGCAGCGATTGACGATGGCGAGCTTGTCCTGTCTCGAGAAGTTCTCCCTGAGGGTCGCTCGCGGGCGCTGGTGGGCGGTCGCAGTGCCCCTGTTTCAGCGCTCTCAGAGTTGGCCTCAGACCTGGTGGTTGTTCACGGACAAAGTGACCAGGTCCGGCTCAAGTCCGAAACCGCGCAGCGAGATGCACTCGACCGGTTTGCCGGGCCTGATTTGAAAAAAGCGCTGGAGCAGTATCGCGAGGCCTATGAGTCCGCGATAGCGCTCGAAAAAACCCGAGATATGCTGCGCAACGACAGTGAAGCGCGATCCGCGGAAGCACAAGACCTCCGGGAGGCAATTGCGGACATTGAAGCCGTTAACCCCACGGCCGGTGAGGATGCCACGCTTTCGGAGCACATCGCCAAGCTCACTCACGCTGAGGAGCTTCGGCAGGCGGCGATGATGGCGTCTCAAGCGTTGTCTGCCGATGACAGCGTGTTTGATGCCAAAGATGCCCTGGCGCTGGTTGACCAGGCGCTCAAGTCGTGGGAGCGAGTGGTCAGTTTTGACTCGAGCGCAGAGGAACTTCGATCCTCCCTCGCGGATGCGGCGTACCAACTCTCTGAAGTTTCTGTGGGTATTTCGGGCTACCTCGCGTCGTTGGAGAGCGAAGGGGTGGATTCTCTGGAAGACAGCCATGAGCGGCTCGCCGCCGTGACGGCCCTGATGCGACGACACGGTCCGACCCTGGATGACGTTCTGGCACTGTACGAAGGCTCGAGTGCACGGTTGCTAGAGCTCGAGCAGGACTCGGACCGGTTGGCGACCCTGGATGCCGAGTGTGAACAGGCTATGGCCGTGGCCTGGGAGCGCGCCAACGCTCTCGGCGATATCCGAGATGCTGCGGCCAGCAAACTTGCTTCAGCTGTCACCCACGAACTTTCAGCCCTCGCGATGCCGAACGCATCTCTGCATGTCTCGGTATCCCGTGAACAGACGTTGAGCTCCCACGGAGCCAACCAGGTGTCCCTGCTGCTCGCGGCCCACCCCGGTGCGGAACCCCTGCCGTTGGGCAAAGGAGCATCCGGTGGCGAGCTCTCGCGGGTGATGTTGGCTCTGGAAGTGGTGATTGCCGAGAGTGACCCCGTGCCGACTTTCGTCTTCGACGAGGTCGATGCGGGTGTTGGAGGTGCCAGCGCTTTGGAAATTGGGCGCCGTTTAGACGCTCTTGCGCAAACCTCGCAGGTCATCGTGGTGACACACCTTGCTCAAGTGGCTGCGTTTGCGAACAACCATCTTCATGTGGTGAAAGACACGGACGGGCAAGTCACCACCTCAAGTGTCACGAGGTTGGAGGGAGAGGAGCGACTGCGGGAAATAGCCCGGATGCTTGGCGGCATGGAGGACTCCCACAGCGCCCTGACCCACGCCCGAGAGCTCTTGGACCAAACCCACTCGGTGAGTCGTCGCTAGTCACATCATTTTGGGGGTACCGTTGAATTCCGTGAAGGACTCCTCAAAAACCTCCCCGTCCGGCATCAGCAAACACATCTTCGTCACCGGGGGAGTCGTATCCTCGCTGGGCAAAGGTCTCACGGCTGCTTCTCTCGGAAACCTTTTGTCTGGTCGAGGTTTGCACGTGGTGATGCAAAAGCTTGATCCCTATTTGAACGTGGACCCGGGGACAATGAACCCCTTCCAGCACGGTGAGGTCTTTGTCACCGACGATGGTGCAGAAACTGACCTCGATATTGGTCACTACGAGCGATTCCTCGACATCAACCTGTCCCAAGCGGCCAACGTCACCACGGGCCAGGTTTACCAGGAGGTTATTGGGCGTGAGCGCCGGGGAGAGTACCTCGGAGACACGGTCCAGGTGATTCCCCACATCACTGACGAGATTAAGCGCAGAATGCGCTTGCAAGCCCACAACGACCCGCGACCCGATGTGATTATCACTGAAATCGGCGGAACTGTGGGAGATATCGAGAGCCAACCCTTCATTGAAGCGGCCCGCCAAATTCGGCACGAACTGGGTAGAGACAATGTCTTTTTCGTTCATGTCTCACTGGTGCCGTTCATGGGGGCCTCCTCGGAACAAAAGACCAAGCCCACACAACACTCGGTGGCGATGTTGCGCTCCATTGGAATCCAACCGGACGCTCTGGTGCTCCGCAGCGACCGACCGGTGGAAAGCGCCAATCGCCGCAAAATTGCCCTGATGTGTGACGTGGACGAGGCAGCTGTCGTGAACGCTGTCGACGTGGCCAGCATTTACGACATCCCCTCCTTGCTCCACAGCCAAGACCTCGATGACTACATCATTGATGCTCTCGAGATGGACGCCGGGGAGATGGTGTGGGACGGCTGGAAGGACCTGCTCGACGCGGTCCATCACCCACAACACACAGTGACGATCGGCGTCGTGGGTAAATACATCGACCTCCCCGACGCTTACCTCTCTGTGAGCGAGGCCATCCGCTCGGGCGGTTTTGCTCACCACACCAAGGTCGAACTTAAGTGGATCGCCAGCGACGACTGTGCGACGCCCGAGGGTGCAGAGAAGGCCCTCGCCGACGTTGATGGTGTCTGTGTTCCTGGCGGTTTCGGTATTCGCGGGATTGAGGGAAAGCTCGGAGCTCTCACATATTGCCGCGAGAACAAAATCCCCACCTTGGGGCTGTGCCTGGGACTCCAGTGCATGGTGATTGAGTACGCCCGCACCAAAGCAGGCCTCGTGGGCGCATCGAGTAGTGAATTTGAACCTGACGCCCCGTACCCGGTCATTGCCACGATGGCGGAGCAAGTAGACATTGTGTCCGGCAACGGCGATATGGGCGGCACTATGCGGCTGGGTCTCTACGAGGCGAAACTTGCTGAAGGCTCCTTAGTGCGCAAACTTTACGGCGGAGCCTCAGTCACCGAACGCCACCGTCACCGCTATGAGGTTAACAACGCTTTCCGCGAGCCAATCGCGGCAGCGGGACTGGTGTTCTCCGGTGTCTCGCCCGATGATTCTCTGGTGGAATTCGTTGAGCTTCCGCAGAGCGAGCATCCTTTTTATGTGTCGACTCAAGCTCACCCCGAGCTTCGCTCTCGCCCGAATAGAGCACACCCGCTTTTCGCCGGGCTGGTGGAGGCCGCCCTAGAGCGCCACGATTCCTCGGCACTGTTTGCTGTCGCTGATTCCAGCCAGGCATGACCCGACGCGACCTTTCTGACCAGCACCGCGACACGGTGCTCCTGCAGTCAGAAAAGGTGTATCGCGGGGCAATCTGGGATGTTTCTCGAGAGCGTTTTGACTACAACGGTGAAGAGCTGAGCAGGGATTTCGTCGACCACCCCGGTGCTGTATCTGTTGTGGCGCTGAACGAACACGACGAAATTATGATGATCCGCCAGTATCGCCATGCCATTAGAGCTATCGATTGGGAAATCCCCGCCGGACTTCTCGATATACCGGGTGAGGACCCCCTGGTGTGTGCGAAGCGCGAACTGCTCGAAGAAGCTGATTTGGAGGCAGAGCAGTGGAAGCATCTGACTCGTTTGAACACAACTCCGGGCGGTTCAAACGAAAGCACCCATATTTTTTTGGCCACCGGTCTCATCGAAGCAAGCCACGATTATGTGCGCACGGGTGAAGAAGCGGATATGGAAAAAACCTGGGTGCCCTTAGCTGACGCCATCGATTCGATTCTTGCGGGGGAAATGACCAACCAAATCTCTGTCACCGCGATTTTGGCAGCTCATGCCAGCAGGCAGTAGTTCCCCGAGACCTCCCACGCCGCTTGAGCGTGAGTCGGAGCGCTACCTCCGCTACGTCACGCTGGAAAAAGGCAGATCCCCCCACACGGTTGCCGCGTACCGAGCCGACCTTGGTCGCTATCACGAGTTTCTCTACGGCAACGGTGTCGTCGAAGCCAGCCAAATTAGCGCGGATATGGTGCGCGGATACGTCCAAGGGTTAGAGGGTGCCCCTGGGACCATCGCCAGGAAGCTCTCGAGTATCAAGAACTTCCACCGCTACCTGGTGGAGGAGGGGGTGACCTCGCTTGATCCCAGCGCATCGCTCTCCGGCCCCGCCCGCCCCTCTCGGCTGCCGAAAGCGCTCAGCATCCAGCAAATCCAATCCCTGCTGGACGCCGTCATCGGTGACGAGCCAGAAAATTTGAGGGATCGCGCGTTGCTGGAGTTTCTTTATGCCACCGGCACCCGGATATCCGAGGCGTTGCAGTTGAGCGTGGACGATGTGCTGGATGATCACCAGCGCGTTGCCGATGCCATTCGAGTCAGTGGTAAAGGTGGAAAACAACGCTTTGTCCCGGTGGGATCGTTTGCGCGCTCCGCCGTGGAAAGCTACGTGACCCGAGCGAGACCAGCCCTTCTTCGGGGGGCAAAAAACCCGTCACCAGCATTGTTCTTAGGTGTTCGGGGCGGCAGGTTGTCACGCCAAAACGCCTGGCTCATCTTGGGGTCCGCCGCGCGTCGCGCCGGTTTGGAGGGCCTTGTTTCTCCCCACACCCTGAGGCACTCGTTCGCGACACATGTGCTCTCGGGTGGCGGAGATATTCGGGTGGTTCAAGAGCTACTCGGACACTCGTCTGTCTCGACAACCCAGATTTACACAAAGGTGACCATCGATACGCTGCGAGACGTCTATCAACAGGCTCACCCCCGTGCCCGGTGATTCGGCGCGATAGACTCAGTCCATGGTTTCCGCAACACAAAAAGTAGGCCCCACGGGGCGGCCGATCAGGGATTTCCCCGAGCCGGCACCCCTGAAAAGCCATGGGCCTGCGCGAATTATCGCACTGTGCAACCAGAAGGGTGGGGTAGGAAAAACCACCACCACGATTAGTTTGGGCGGGGCACTGGCTGAATACGGTCGCTCTGTACTGATGGTTGATTTTGATCCCCAAGGCGCTCTCTCCGCGGGGTTGGGAATCAATACTCATGACCACGTCACCATTTACGACCTGTTGATTGGTCGAGAAAAAGACGTCCGGAAAGCAATCCAGCCGACGAAAACCGCGGGCATCCACGTCATTCCTGCGAACATTGACCTCTCCGCCGCCGAGGTCCACCTGGTGAACGAGGTTGCTCGTGAACAGATTCTTGCCCGTGTCTTGAAACCCGTCATGGATGACTATGACGTCATCATGATTGATTGCCAGCCATCGCTGGGTTTGCTCACGGTCAACGCTCTCACCGCCGCTCATGGAGTCCTTATTCCCCTGGAGACTGAGTATTTCGCCCTTCGCGGTGTGGCCCTGCTGATCGACACCATCGACAAAGTCCGAGAGCGGCTTAATCCGGCCATCCGCGTCGATGGGATTGTGGCGACCATGTTTGATTCGCGGACATTGCACTCCAAAGAGGTCATGGAGCGAGTCGTGGAGACTTTTGGCGATACCGTGCTGGATACCGTCATCGGGCGCACCATCAAATTCCCTGATGCTTCTGTAGCCGGTGTGCCCATTACGGAGTTCGCGCCCGGTCACGCGAGTGCAAAAACCTACCGTGCTTTAGCAAGAGAGCTTGTTGCTCGTGGCGCTGTCGCCTAGCGCTTCCCTGACAGCCGACGCGAAAGACACTTCGGAGGGTTCGTTTCGGGTAAGTCTTTCCAACTTCGACGGGCCCTTTGACCTACTCCTGACGCTGATTGGGAAGCGAGAGCTCGACATTACCGATGTTGCGCTCAGCGTGGTGACCGACGAGTTCGTTAGCTATCTCAACTCTTTGGACGGTCCAGAGGAGCTCGAGGCGGCCAGCGAATTCCTGGTGGTCGCCGCCACGCTGCTCGATATGAAAATTGTCGGACTGCTTCCCCAGGGTGAGTTCGTGGATGCGGAAGATGTGGCCCTGCTCGAGGCGCGAGATCTTTTGTTTGCTCGCCTGCTGCAGTATCGGGCGTTCAAAGAAGTATCGGGCTGGCTGGGGGAGCGCATGGACGCTGAGGCTATTCGGCACGCTCGTGACGTTCCGCTCGAGCAGAAGTTTGTGACCAGTATCCCGGAGCTTCGGTGGACACTGAGCCCCGAGGACTTCGCGGCGCTCGCCATGTTGGCTTTTACGCCGAAAGAAATTCCCGTCGTAGGTCTCGACCACCTGCACGCCCCCTTGGTGAGTATTCGTGAGCAGGCAGCGCATGTCATCGCGTTGCTGCGCGGAGCGGGTCCGGTCTCGTTTAGGACAATCATCACCGGGGTCGCGGAGCGCGGTGTCGTTGTGGCACGGTTTTTAGCGGTTCTCGAGTTGTATCGCCGCTCGGCTTTGACATTTGAGCAGCTCGAGCCACTGGGTGAACTGACACTGCAGTGGGTTGCAGAGGACTTTGGCGAAGAGGAGCTAGCGCACTTAGGAAACGAGTGGGGCGGGGAGAAAAATGATGACGACTGATAGCGAGCAACAAGACACAACTGACCAGGTGGCTGTTACCCGCCAGATCGAGGCCGTCATGATGGTGGCCGATGAGCCGATGAGTGTGGTGGCTCTTGCTGGCGCGCTTGATGTGCCTGTGGGGATCGTCGCTGGTTGCCTCGAAGAATTAGCGGCTGATTACAACGGGGATCATGGCGGAGTTGAGCGGGGCTTTGAGTTACGGGAGGTCGGCGGCGGCTGGCGAATGTATGTTCGGCCCCGGTACGACGACGTCGTGTCGAAGGCAGTGTCGACTCAAGCACCGGCCAAATTATCCCAAGCAGCCCTCGAAACCCTCGCGGTAATCGCCTATAAACAGCCTGTTTCGAGGGGGCATGTGTCCTCCATTAGAGCTGTCAATGTCGATTCCGTCATCCGCACACTCCTCTCCCGCGGCCTGATCCGCGAATCTCACACCGACGCGGAGACAAACGCGATCTTCTACGTCACAACGGACGCCCTGCTCGCGGAACTGGGTATCGATTCACTCGAGGAACTCCCACCGCTGTCGCCGTTGCTCGACGATGGCTCCCAAGGCTTTGATGAGTGAAAGCACGGGCTCGAGCGACGGTGAGCGCCTGCAGAAAGTTCTCTCACAGGCGGGCGTAGCCTCCAGGCGTCATGCAGAAATCATGATGTCCCGCGGTCGCGTGCAAGTAAACGGCGAGGTGGTGACGGAGATGGGCCGCCGGATTCATCCAGAAACCGACATTGTGGCCGTCGACGGCTCGGTAATTTCGCTGCACACGGATCGCGTTTACGTGATGCTGCACAAGCCTGCAGGAGTCGTGAGCACCATGTCGGACGAAAAAGGCCGGCCGGACCTCGCCGCCTATGAGCGAGAAATTGGTCAGCGGGTGTTCAACGTGGGCAGGCTCGATGCTGAGACCACGGGGCTACTGCTGATGACCAACGATGGAGAGGTCGCCAATAGGGTCTCGCACCCCTCGTTCGATGTGTCCAAGGTTTACACCGCCGTCGTGACCGGCGATGTCGAACCTGCGGTGATCCAACACCTACTCTCCGGAGTCGCCCTGGATGATGGAGTGCAGAAAGCCGATAAAGCAAAATTGCTGGATTCGCCCCGTCGTGGCACCAGCCTGGTTGAGCTCACCCTGCACTCGGGAAAGAACCGGATCGTGCGACGCATGATGGAAGCGCTTGGTCATCCGGTCCAGCAACTACACCGCCGCCAGTTTGGGCCCCTTCATTTGGGGGGCTTAGCAGGGGGCAAGTGGCGGGAGCTGACTAGGGTTGAAACAAGCGAGCTGCTGACTCTCGCCTATCGCGACCAGGTTTCTCGGAGAAAAAAATGAACGCCACCGCTGTTTCGTCTTTTCCGTGTGTCCACATTGTTGGTTGCGGCCTACTCGGGACCAGTATCGGTTTGGCGTTGACGCAACGAGGGGTAGCGGTAACGCTGGAAGACTCTTCCCCCGCCGCTGTTGACCTCGCCCGGGACTACGGTGCTGGTGACGCTCGAGAAGACACCTCGGCGGTGCCGAGCCTTGTTGTCGTAGCGACGCCACCCGATGTTGTGGGCTCCGTCGTGAGCGCATCCCTGAGGGCGTTTCCGGAGGCCACTGTCATCGATGTGGCGAGTGTCAAAAAGCAGGTCTATGCCGATGTCTCCGGCGACGCTGCTCGGTTTGTTGGCACCCATCCCATGGCGGGTCGTGAACGAGGTGGCGCGGTATCCGCCAGAAGTGATCTCTTTACCGGGAGGCCGTGGGTTATTTGCGAGGGTGAAGAACCCCGGCGATCTCGAGTGCGGGAGTTTGTTCAAGAACTCGGGGGAATTCCCGTCGACATGGACGCAACGCAGCACGATGAAGCCGTAGCGCTCGTGTCCCACCTTCCCCAGATTGTCGCCAGTGTCAGTGCCTCGCGCCTCGGTTCGGCTACGCCAGCCGCGTTGTCCTTGGCGGGGGCTGGTATTCGGGATGTGACTCGGGTTGCTGCCAGTGACCCTGCGCTTTGGGTTCAAATCTTGGCCGCCAACAGCACCGCGGTCCTTCCTCATGTAAAGGCACTGCGAGCCGACTTGGACAATCTCATTTCCGCTCTTGAGAACACTTCCGCGAAAGGAGCCAGGGCACAGATTGCGTCACGTTTGCAATCTGGTGTTGCGGGGGTATCGGCCCTGCCGGGCAAGCACGGGGTCTCCAGCGAGCTTGCGTCGCTGTTGGTCGTTATTGACGACACCCCCGGGCAGCTTGCCAGGCTGCTCACCCAGTTGGGAGACTGGGGGATCAACCTTGAGGATTTGCGGTTGGAGCACTCACCGGGAGCGAACATCGGGTTCGCTGAATTGTCGGTCTCAAAGAACGTGGTCAGTGTGATGGAGCAGAAGCTCGTTGAAGCAGGCTGGAAAATTTCGGGGGAAACAGAATGAACGCACTCGTTGTGGCAATCGATGGGCCGGCGGGCAGCGGAAAGTCGAGTGTTTCCAAAGCCGCCGCGCGTCGCTTGGGATTCAGCTACTACGACACGGGTGCTGCGTATCGGGCCCTTGCTTGGGCCGCGATGACAGCCGGTGCTGACCTCACGGATCAAGACGCTGTACTCGCTATCCAGCGCGCTGCCGACTATCGCGCGTCAGAGGATCCAGATAATCAGGCTTTTGTGATCGATGGAACCGATGTGTCTGAGGCAATCCGCGGAAGCGACGTCTCAGGGGCTGTATCAGCAATTGCCCAGCACACGCTTGTGCGGGCGGGATTGGTGGAGCATTTTCAGAAGGTTCTTGCTGGGTGCGAAAACCCGGGCATTATCATGGAGGGGCGCGACATCACGACCGTCGTTGCCCCGGAAGCGCCCGTGAGAGTCCTGCTCACCGCGGAAGAAGATGTTCGGATTGCCCGGCGCGAGGCCGAGATGTCAGGTACCACTGCTTCCCCGGTAGCTCAGTCGTTGAAGGCGCGCGACGCTAGCGATTCCAGCGTGGTCGATTTCATGAACGCTGCGCCGGGTGTCACTGTGCTGGACTCGGGGCCTCTCAGTTTTGACCAAACCGTGGATTCCCTGCTGGGAATCATTGCTGACGTTCGCGACGCCTCGTGAGTGAAGAAAACAGCGCGCCAGAGGAATTTGCTGAGCCTGGAGAAGTTGATCCCGCACTGGTCGAGAGGCTGGAAGCGATCGATGATGTTGAAGGCGAGCGGCGAGCGAGTGCGTTACGCCAGGGGCTTGACGACTACGAGCTAGAAGATGATGACGTTGAGGTCATTGAGGGCCATATCGATGGATCGGTCGATTACGTCGAGGGCACGGCACTTCCCGTGCTGGCAGTGGTGGGTCGCCCGAATGTGGGCAAGTCGGCACTGGTAAACCGCATTCTTGGTCGCCGCGAAGCGGTTGTCCAGGATATGCCGGGGGTTACGCGGGACCGAGTCTCTTACAAAGCCCTCTGGAACACCACCGCCTTCACCCTGGTCGACACCGGCGGATGGGAGCCCGATGCCAAAGGAATTTCGCGATCGGTCGCGCTCCAGGCGGAAGTCGCTATTGACCTAGCTGACGCGATCTTGTTTGTTGTTGACGCGACTGTGGGTGCCACTGCCACCGATGAACAGGTGGTGAAGTTGTTGCGTCAGACGTCGAAGCCTGTGATTTTGGTGGCCAACAAAGTTGATGACCAGCGGCATGAAGCGACCGCGAGCGTGTTGTGGAACCTAGGTTTGGGGGAGCCGCGCACAGTGTCGGCCCTCCATGGACGCGGCGTGGCAGACCTGCTCGACACGGTGGTGGGCATACTTCCCAAGGAATCTGCTGTCGCGAAGGTTGAAATCGGTGGACCCCGCAGGGTTGCCTTGCTCGGGCGCCCGAATGTGGGCAAGTCCAGCCTTTTGAATAAAGCCGCCGGAGAGGAGCGCGTTGTTGTCAACGAACTCGCCGGCACCACACGGGACCCGGTCGATGAGCTTGTGGACATTGCGGGTAAGACCTGGAGGTTTGTGGACACCGCAGGCATCCGTCGTCGCGTGCACATGCAGCAGGGTGCCGACTTCTACGCAAGCCTTCGCACTACTGCCGCGCTGGAAAAAGCAGAGGTTGCGGTAGTCCTTCTGGACGTCACCGAACCCATCAGCGAGCAGGATATTCGGATTATTGACCTGGTCTTGGAGTCCGGTCGAGCACTAGTTTTGGCCTTCAATAAATGGGACCTCCTCGATGACGACCGACGGCGGTACTTGGAGCGGGAAATTGATCAGGATCTTGCTCACGTTGCGTGGGCGCCACGCGTGAATATTTCCGCGACTACCGGGCGTCACCTGGAAAAACTGGTACCCGCGCTGGAGGTTGCTCTGGCGTCGTGGGATCAACGGATTCCCACCGGAAAGTTCAATGCGTTCCTGGCGGAGCTTGTTGCCGCCCACCCGCACCCTGTGCGTGGCGGTAAACAGCCTCGGATTCTTTTTGGCACCCAGGCCTCGACACGGCCCCCAACCTTCGTTCTGTTCACTAGTGGCTTCCTGGACCCGCAGTACCGCCGTTTCATTCAGCGCCGACTCCGAGAAATTTATGGTTTTGTGGGCACACCCATCGTGACCAATATGCGTGTGCGCGAAAAGAGAAGTCGCAGGAAGTAATTCATGACGAAACCCCCACCCCTGCCACCACCGCATTTGCGGGACCCAGGGGATGCCTGGGTGGAAGGCCCGGATGGCAGAAAGTACTGGGGGACCTTTGGCGCAGCAGGGCTGTTGATTATGCATCCGGCTTCGGGCGTGCTGCTTCAGCTGAGGGCTGACTGGTCGCACCAGGGCGGTACCTGGGGAATCCCGGGGGGAGCGCTTCGCCAAGGCGAGGATGCGCTCCACGCCGCGATTCGTGAATCGCAGGAAGAAGCGGGAATCCCTGACGGCGCCCCCAGGGTGGTCGGTACCAGCGTTTTTGACCTCGGCTTTTGGTCTTACACAACCGTGCTCGCCATTGCGGATACCTATTTTGATCCGGTTATTACAGACCTTGAGAGTGCTGCCCTCGAGTGGGTCGCTCTTGATGCCGTTGACCAGCGCGAGCTTCATTCCGGTTTTGCGGCCTCATGGCCCGAGCTTCGGGAGCGCCTTCGCCGCGAGCTTCTCTGACGCTCGCCATTTCTTCGGGATCAAGGGTCCCACCGTTTTCTGCTGCTTTCTCAAACAACGGAAGGTGAGACTCAAGCGATGCACGTCGCAGGTTCTCGAGCACCCGGGTGAGGTTGGGATCATCGGTTTTTAGCAACAGCTCGTCATACATCTCAACGTTTGCTACCTCGCCGACGGCCCAGGCTTCTGCCGCTTCTTGCAGGTCAGTCGGCGCAATGGCAGTTTCTGTCCAAGGGTTTTCGGGAATTTCAATTTCGAACCGATCGAGCTGTCTTTTGAGAGCCTCGATGTGGCGATCTTCGCTGGCTTTGATCGTCACATATGGCTCGACTTCTCCGTGTGTGTCGATGACTGCTTGATAAAGAGCCGCTGCCGCATACTCTCCGTCCGGGCCCATCAGTGCATCCCAGGCAACTTGCGCATCGGGATTATCGGCCGCGGGAGGTGCCACCTCTGACGGCTGTGAATTTGGGGGAGTCTTCTGCGAAAGCTCTGTGTCGCCGGGTCCAGCAGGATTGGGAATAATTCCGGTGCACCCAACCAGAGTACTGATACTCAAAGTCAGCACGCCGAGTGTGACCAGGGTTTTGTGAGAAGACTTCATGCGGTCTCCCTTCCTTTAGTTGATGGGTTCTTCATTCAACTTAGGAAAATTAACTAAGCAAAGCCTTTGGTTTGTCTATGTTTATTCTAAGAATGTCGTATTCGCCGTGGCTGTGCGGGCGTGTTCCGGGAGGTAGACTCTTCTCGTTGCAACGAGTCGTCGTTGTTTGCCACGGGCTGTGGCGCAGCTTGGTAGCGCACTTGACTGGGGGTCAAGGGGTCGCAGGTTCAAATCCTGTCAGCCCGACTGAAGTGGATACGTCTTATCAAAGCTGTCGTGGCCGGTTTTTCAGTTGTCGATACCGGGGTGTTGCTTAGCAGAGAACGCAAACAAGGCAGTGGTAACGAGCGCGATACCAATCACGGCGAATATCCCGAGCACCTCGCCGACAACTAGGACCGCTAGTCCCGTTGCGATAACCGGCTCCAGGAGGGCAATTGTGGCGACCGAGCTTGCCCGCAGAGTTGTTAGAGCTGCGGTGAACGCAAGATAAGCAATGACCATTGGTCCGGCAACGAGGTAAACCACGAGCGAAACGCTTTCAACTGACGTGAAGAGTGGGGCGCCGGTTGCCAACAGGACGATGAGCAGTGGTGGCGCGCTTGCGCCAAAGACGCCGCCCGAAACAGCCCGATTGGTGTGTCCGTAGCCGGCCAACTTGCCAAAGACGTAGGTGTATAGCCCATAGGAAAGACCAGCAAGTGTGGCTAGGGATATTCCGAGAGCAACGTTGCTCGGGCGACCGTCACCGAGTTCGACTTTAGAGGCCGTCATCATAGTGATGCCCGCCACTGCGGCACTCGACGCTATCCACCACGAGCGGCGAGGGCGCCGCCCATCCACGGCCCACTCGAGCACTGCCGCCGTCAGGGGCCCCAGGCCCAGCGCAATCACGTTTCCGAGCGCTATTCCTGCGTTGGCCATCCCTGAGTAAAAAGCGAGGGGATAAATCGTGGTTCCGATCGAGCCAACGATAAGCAGCTTTCGAACGCGAGTGTCTCGCCAGAGAGTAAGTGTTTGCTTTCCGCCCAGTATGGCCAGAACAAGACCGCCCATGCCTATTGCCGCCGCGCCAATGGCGAGCGGCGGCGCGTCCTGCCCAAGAAAAAAAGCCGCAGTGCCGGTTGTGCCCCACAGACTTGCCGCAATTACCGCCGACAGCACGGGGCGCTTCACTTGCGCCCGTTCACGTGACTGGTGATGGTGATTCGTCGACTTGCCTTCTCGCGGCGAGCTTTTGATCAAAAACTTTGCCCGGATTCAAAATGTTCGTCGGGTCAAAAACGGCCTTGATTTCCCGTTGGAGACGCCATTGCTCATCACCCAGCTCGTCTCG
>CAKZKU010000295.1 GCA_937124545.1 uncultured Microbacteriaceae bacterium
GCGGTTTTAAGCACAGCCCCCAAACGTGCTGACCATGTGAAAAGCCCCTCTGGAACGAGGGGCTTTTTTTTTGAGGAATCCGCGTAAGATCGCAGAACGGCGAGCCACTCCTGCGGGAGCTTTGAAACAAGCCCGGGAGCCAGACTTCCGGTTCAGCAGCTCTCCTGAAGCTTTCGAGCGACGTCGTTACTGACTCAGCAGCAGTCTGCAAGGCGGAGATTCATGATTTCAATAATCCCAGGAGGTTGGGGATATTCTTCCAATCTGTGCCCCTCTGGACTCCGCTGCCAAAAATAATCGCGAAAAAGTGGGACGATTTGGGTTTCCCGGTAGTTTCCTAGGTGAGATGCCGCCAATTGACAAAAGTGACCGTGACTTTGTGGGCTTGATTGTGAGGAATCAGGCCAAGCTGCGGGCCTTTATTATTTCCCTGATGCCGGGAGTTCCCGGGGTGGCGGATGTGCTGCAAGAGACAAACATTGTCCTCTGGGAAAAGATGAAATCATTCGAGCCGGGAACAAATTTCACCGCTTGGGCCTTCGCCATTGCTCGCTACGAGGTCATGGCTCACTGCCGGAAAATCCACCGCCAGCAGTCGGCCTTGTCTGATGAGAAGGTGGTGGCTGAGATTTCCGCACAGATTGAGACGGATTTCAGCGAAGGCGATGAGATGATTGAGTCGAGAATTCAGGCGCTTCACTTCTGTTTAAACACCCTTGCGGATGATGAGCGTGAAGTGATTCAGCGGCGTTACTCCGAGGGGTGGAGTCTTGCGGGCTATGCGCGTGAAATTGGAACGCCCTCCAGTTCCTTGAGGAGCAAGCTCCATCGAATTCGGAACGGATTGCGCAAGTGTATTGCGGCTCGCTTAACTTCACCCCCGCCTCTTTCGTGATGAATCCCGGTGAGACCAATGTGAGAATTCAGGATGCTCTCGATGATCACAGCACTGAGAAGGAGCGTGTCGAGTTATGGGCTGAGTTGGGGGACAACCCCGATGCGCGGAGGACCTATCTGGACTTTGTTTATTTGGAAATCTCTTTGGAATTCGCCAGAGCGGAAATCTCGCCCTCTTCAGTCGGTGAGGTCATCTCGATGGAAAAGGTGCTGGCCCGGCAGAAGCGTAAGAACTTTAAAGTGGCAGTGATTGCGGCCGCTGTTGCCTGCTTGGTTGGAGCAATCGCGCTCATGTTGATGAAGGTGCCCGAGCCGCCGCTTGCTTCCTTTGAAACCTCTCCCCATACCCGGTTTACTCTTTCGCATGTGACTGAGAAGGGTGAGGAATCCCCGGAAGGAAATGTCATGGAAGTGGGCTCCCGGCTTCGCGTGACAAAGGGTGCTCTTAAGCTCCAACTGGGCGAAGGGGTCGAGGCGGTCGTGAGAGCCCCTGCAGAATTTGTTCTCCGCGGAGAGTCCTTGGTTGAGTTCTCTCACGGAACAGCATGGTTTGAGGTTGCACCCGAAGCCACTGGTTTTCAGGTGACGACGCCGGAGTTCCTCCTGACGGATCTGGGAACGGCCTTCGGAATCTCCTCCAAAGTCGACCAAGCTGACGAGGTTCATGTTTTTGAAGGTCAGGTGAAGCTCAAGAGGCATGGGGATGAAATCGAGGTCAATCTCACCAAGGAGCAAGCGAAGAGAACCATCGGCAAATCCGGCTGGGAGAAAATCAATTTCCGTCCGGAGGCCTTCTTCACTCGCTTACCCACAGTTGATCTGCTTCCTCCTCATTTGCATTGGTCATTCGACCAAATCGATGATGACGGAAGACTCCTAACGATGGGCGAGCTTGAAGTGGCACAGCCTGTTGAGATGTCGGTATATTCAAAGACCGAGGGACCAAGACTCGCGGAGGGGCGGATTGGGAACGCGGTGCAATTTGATCAGAAGGGAGACAGCCTGGTTTCCAATTGGCCGGGAATCTCCGGGAACCAGCCACGGAGTATCGCCTTCTGGCTCAAGCTTCCCAAGAATCTTCATCACTATGACGCCCGCCTGATGTGGTGGGGGCGTTGGTCATCTGATGCGAGCGAGAATTCGGAATGGAGTTTGCGAGCGACGAGTTATGACTATTCGAACTGGGCGACGGCAAGAATGAGCTGGACGGATGAGACGCGACTACAACTCTATCTTGGAGGCAGTTGGTGGATCGGTGCGAGCGCTCTCCCGCCGGGGACCTGGTGTCATGTCGCAGTTTGCTATGGAGGCAAGGTCGATAAGAAGGGCAAGCCCGTTGCGACATTTTATCTCAATGGGAAAGTGGAGAAATCGCGACACCAATATGCGGTCAATACTTTCGGAAAGCCCATCGATACCATTTTAGAGCCAGACTCTCATTTCGTGATCGGCCGCTCGCGCTCCTCGCCAGAGTCATCCTGTGCCGCTGCCTTCGATGAACTCTACGTCTTCGATTGCGAACTTTCTCCCGAGGCCGTCCGTGCTCTCGCGAATCCCTAAAATCTCCACAAAAATT
>CAKZKU010000296.1 GCA_937124545.1 uncultured Microbacteriaceae bacterium
TTACGGGGACAAAACGGCAACCCACTTCGATGGCTCCTTTCGGTTCAGCCACTTGCTGCCCGGAAGCTACACGGTCTATGCATACTCCCGGGACAGCTCTGGTGCGTTTCCGGCAGGAGACACCATTGTGATGCAAACTGTGGAAATCCTGGGCAAGCGAGACACCGTGGATGTCGGCACCCTCACGGTTCTGGACAACTGACCTGCAGGCGATGAGGCTTCGCGGATTGTGGTTTCTGATGGCGGCAATGCCGCTTTGGGCCTCCGGCCAAACCCCAGCCACCTGGTTCGACCTCGGCGGCTCCCTTGGGCTCCCCGGTCCCTTCGAGGCCCCCGTCAAATTCACGCACCGCCGCGAAAACGGCTTCACCGACAACTCCTTCGCAGAGGCCAGCTTTTCATGGAAGGCCAACAAACATTGGGACTTCAGCCTGGGCTACCGCTACTTCGCTGAAGGTCCGCTGAACGGGGTCGACCACCTCGGCCACCGCTACCAGTTCGACGCCGCCTTCGACGACAAAATCGGCGAAATCAAAATCAAAGTCCGCCTTCGCCAGCAATTCAAACACACCGACGTCCTGAGCAGCGAGAACGGCCGCATCGCCGACCGGACCTCCCGCCTCAAACTCTCCGGCAACTTTGACATCCGCAAAGACTGGGACGGCGAGCTGGGCGGGGAGTTGTTCCTGCCGAACACGCCAGGAGCCCCTTGGCACCTCAACGAGTATCGCCTCTTTGCCAGCCTCGAGCACGAACTCAACAAATGGGCAGACCTTCAGGTGAAGTGGGTTTGGGATGCCCCTTGGGCGGCGCCGTCCGACGAGGGAACGGCCATCGTGAACGTCGGATTGAAACTCGACATCGACAAGGCCGCCAAGAAATGCCGGAAATCCCGCTCCGCCCGGGAGGAAAACTGACCCCTGTCAGAAAAACACACCAAGTTATCGAGTATCTTCGTCCCAACCCCAATGCCATGAAAATCAATGCTACCGCGCTTTTCGTCCTGGTTTTCTTAGCTGTCAGCCTCGCAGGACTCAACCCCGCCGTGGGGCAAACGGATTCCTTGGGAACAGTGGTGGGGTCGGGGGAGTTGGTGAGGTTGGATTTGGCCAACGGCCGGACGCTCGAAGGCGAAATCCTCGAAGAAAACGAAGCTTACATGCGCGTGCGAACCGAAGGCCTCGGCATCCTTCAAGTGCAGAAAATCGACATCTTGCGCCGAACGACGATCGATCGGCTCACCCCCTACCGCGAGCCGCGCGCGAACCCGCAATCCAGCCGCTATTACTTCGCCCCGAGCGGCATCCAACTGCGCCAGGGCGAGGGGTATTACCAAAACGGCTACCTGCTCTACTCCCAAGTTTCCTACGGCGTCACCGACAACTTGACCATCGGCGTCCCGCTGATCCCATTCATCGGAGCAGGCCTGACGGGCAAACTGGGCGGGACCCTGTCCGGGGATCTCGAAAATGGAGGTGTTCACGCTTCGGCTGGCGGCATTGTCCTCTTCGACTGGTCGACAAATTTCCTAGAGGGCCCAGTGGGCATCGCCTTCGCGAACGTCACTTTCGGCCGGGAGGTCTCGAATTTCACAATGAGCGTAGGCAATGCGTTTTCGGAGTCATCGAACCAGTTGGTTTGGAATGCGTCCTTCATGGTGCCGATGAATGACCAAACCTGGCTAATGTCCGAAAACTACGTCCTCGGCGAGGGCATCTTGGCGAGCATCGGCATCCGGCGGGCTTCCAAATCCAAGGACTCACTGTTCGACTATGCCATGGTGATGGTGACGGATGGGGAATTCACGGTCCCGCTGCCTTGGATCAGTTGGACCTTCTCCTTTGATTAGTCTGTAGACGATGGACGATGGTCAGTGGATGGTAGGCTCCAGCCGCGCCCTCAAGCGAGGCGAGAGCCGCGCCTTCTCGAAGCGGCGTTAGCCGCGCCTTCTCGAA
>CAKZKU010000297.1 GCA_937124545.1 uncultured Microbacteriaceae bacterium
ATAGTTATGATTTAATTCAAAAACCCTAGGATGGCCTAGGAAAATGTGCACCACTTTTGCAGAGGTTCTGAACCAAGACAAAAATGATGGGCATTTTAGAAGGGCATTTCAGGTTCATTGAAAATTATTTTAGTAAACCCTAGTTGGTTTCAGAGGGGACTGGGGGTTCTGTCATCCCCATTTCAAGTTTCTGATGAAAGAGTAAACATGATGCAACACTCTAATGCATGACTAGCTAGGGTGTGACAACTCACCCCCACTCAAAAGAATCTCGTCCCGAGATTTGGGTTCCTCCGGGAAGAAGGCGGGATACTCGAGTCGAAGACGATCCTCCCTTTCCCAAGTTGCTTCATCCTCAGAATGGTGCGACCATTGAACCTTGAGAAACTTGATATTATGACGTCGAGTGGTACGCTCGGCTTGATCGAGGATACGAACGGGGTACTCTCGATACGTGAGATTATCTTGGAGATCAAGCGTTTCGTGGTCCACTCCACGGATAGGATCCGAGAAGCAACGCCTGAGTTGAGAAACGTGGAAGACATCGTGGACTCTGGAGAGGTGCGGAGGTAGTTCCAACTGGTAGGCAACTTCTCCTCGTTTGGCGAGAATGCGAAAAGGTCCAATGTAACGAGGAGCCAATTTGCCTTTGATACCGAAACGATGGGTTCCCTTCAGAGGGGTGACCCGAAGATAAGCCTTCTCGTCAACCTCGAAAGTCATAGCCTTATGTTTTCGGTCATATTGACTCTTTTGACGAGATTGGGCTGTTTTCAACTTTTCACGAACGATACGAACTTGTTCTTCTGCTTCCTGAATCATATCCGGGCCAAAGAATTGTCTTTCCCCGGTCTCTGACCAGTTAAGGGGTGTTCGACATCGTCGTCCATAGAGAACTTCAAAAGGGGCTTTACCCAAGCTAGATTGATAGCTGTTGTTGTAAGCGAATTCGGCAAATGGAAGGCACTTCTCCCAGTCCATTCCGAACGAGATAACAGAGGCTCGAAGCATGTCTTCTAGAATTTGGTTGACGCGTTCCACTTGACCACTTGACTGAGGGTGGAAAGCGGTGCTAAAGGAGAGACGGGTTCCCATAGCATTTTGGAAACTTTCCCAAAATCGAGAGGTGAAAAGACTTCCTCGATCCGAGTTAATTTCCAAAGGAACACCATGGAGAGACACTATTCGGGAGATGTACAAATCTGCTAACTGACTAGCAGTTATACTCTCACGAATAGGTAGGAAATGGGCCACTTTGGAAAGACGATCAATAACGACGAAGATAGCATTATTCCCTCTCTTGGTCCTGGGAAAACCGGTAATGAAATCCATACCAATTTTATCCCATTTCCATTCAGGAATAGCTAAGGGTTGAAGGGTGCCAGCAGGCCGTTGATGCTCTGCTTTTACACGACGACAGACGTCGCAATTTGCAATATACTGAGCAATTTCTCTCTTCATCCTAGTCCACCAGAACCTCTGGCGTAGGTCCTGATACATCTTAGTACTACCGGGATGAATGGTGAGAGGAGATTCATGAGCTTCCTTAAGGATTAATCGCCTTAGGTTGCGCACTTTGGGAACCACTAGTCGATTCCCGAAGTATACGACTCCTTGATCATTAATGGAGAAACAATTCGCAATTCCTTTCTGAATGTTTCTCTTGATGCGGGAGATTCCCGGATCTACCTTCTGTGCTTTGATAATTTGATCCGTAAGGGTAGGTTTTGCCACCAAGGTGGAAAGAAAACCTTGAGGTACAATGTGAAGGTTAAGCTTCCGAAATTCCTCATGGAGAAGCGGTTGACTTTGTTGTAACATCAGGTTGTTACAATAAGATTTACGACTTAGCGCATCAGCCATGACGTTGGCTTTCCCTGGGGTGTAGGTTATTCCTAAGTCGAAGTCTGTGATCAATTCAACCCAACGTCTTTGCCTGAGATTCAGATCCGGTTGGGTGAAAATGTACTTCAGACTTTGGTGATCAGTGAATATTTCGCAACGATTACCGAGGAGGTAATGTCGCCAGGTCTTAAGTGCATAGACTACGGCTGCAAGCTCTAGATCATGAGTAGGATAATTCTCCTCATGTGGGTGCAATTGCCGTGAAGCGTAAGCAATTACGTGTCGATCTTGCATGAGAATGCAACCTAGTCCTTGTCGCGAGGCGTCGCAGTAGATAACAAAGTCCTTGGAGAAGTCTGGCGGTACCAGTACGGGAGCAGAGGTCAGGCGTCTTTTCAGTTCCTGAAAGCTGTGCTCACATTGTGGAGTCCATTCGAACTTCTTATCTTTCTTGAGGAGTTCGGTTAGAGGTTTAGCAACTTTGGAGAAGTTCTCGACAAAGCGACGGCAATAGCTCGCTAAGCCTAGAAAACTCCGAACTTGCTTGACCGATTCAGGTGGAGTCCAATCAAGGACGGCTTGAACTCGCTCAGGGTTAACAGCAATACCTTTACCAGATATTACATGACCCAGATAGGTCACTTCTGACAACCAAAATTCACATTTAGAAAATTTGGCATAAAGGCGATGCTCTCGAAGTTTCTTCAACACTAGCCTTAGATGTTCGGCATGTTCTTCCTCGTTCTTGGAGTAGATGAGTATATCATCGAGATAAACTACGACGAATTTATCCAAATACTCCATGAAGATTGAGTTCATTAACCGAGAAAAGGTGGCTGGAGCGTTGGTTAAACCGAAGGACATGACGGTGTACTCGTATTGGCCATAACGAGTAACAAAGGCCGTTTTAGGAATGTCCCCGTTTCTGATTTTGATTTGATGGTAGCCCAACCTCAAATCCATCTTGGAGAAGACTGAGGATCCAGCGAGCTGATCATACAGGTCGTTGATCCTGGGAAGCGGGTATTTGTTCTTGATTGTGACCAAATTGACAGGTCGGTAATCTACAACCATCCGGTCCGTACCATCCTTCTTCTTGACGAAGAGGACGGGGCAAGCCCAAGGAGAAGAACTAGGACGGATGAAACCCTTTTTCAAGGACTCATCGAGTTGTTTCTTAAGCTCGGCTAGTTCTAGTGGTGCCATCTTATAAGGTCTTCTAGCAATCGGAACGGTTCCTGGAATGAGGTCTATTACGAACTCAACATCCCTGTCAGGTGGAACACCTGGCAATTCCTCTGGAAAGACATCCGGAAAGTCACGGACTACCGGAACGTCCTCAAGGTCTGGCAAAGGGCTGGCGTTAAGAGAATATAATTGTCGCTTGGCTATTCGGGTCAAGACATTGACTATCTTTCCCGAAGGATGGGTGAGTTGAACAGTCCTAGAGAAGCAATCAATTTTGGCATGATGAGCTGACATCCAGTCCATACCCAAAATGATATTAATATCTGAAGATTTAAGGGCTATCAAAGATGCAAGGAAAACAAGTCTGTCGACTTGGATTTCATTTCCATAACTTACCCTAGAGGTCTGCCATCTAGACCCAGGGGTAGAGATTTCCATAGTGGATGGCAAGTCACAGAATGCAACGTTATGCAAACGAGCATAATTTTCAGATATAAAAGAATGAGAGGCTCCTGTATCGAAAAGAACAGATGCCGGGTGGCAATTAACAAGGAGCGTACCGAGAACGACGTTGGGATCCTCTTGAGCTTCTTCGGCAGAGATACAGTTGACATGGCCACGTGCAGCGGTGGCCGGCTTGGCGTGGAACACTTTCCCTGTCGGCTTGCCACGGCCAACAGCTTTAGCAGATTGATTGGGGTTGGTCTGGGGACACTCACGCATATAGTGACCAGATTCCCCACACTTGAAACAAGTCACGGAACTGGTACGTGGAGGAGCATTATTGGTTGGACCCCCATAGGGCTTGGCTGGTGCAGACTGTTGAACGGGGCGAGGCGCCTGGAAGGATGGCCTCGGTGTGAACCTGGGTGGCAGGGCGGTGTTGGGTACCCACACGCGGCGCTTCTGAGGACCAGCACCGGATGAGGAACCCATGTCACGGCCATGCTTGCGTGTTGCGTCATAATCAGTCTGACCAGTTTCAGCACTGATGGCTTTGTTGACAAGTTTCGAAAAAGATGTGCACTCATGCAGACGGAGGTCGCGGCGAAGCTCAGGACTAAGGCCCTTACGGAACCTTGCTTGCTTCTTGGCATCAGTAGAAACTTCCTCAGTTGCATATCGTGCGAGGTTACCAAACTCCCTGCTGTAAGCATCCACAGAAAGTCGGCCCTTAGTGAAACTGCAAAATTCCTCACGTTTACGGTCCATGAGACCCTCCGGAATGTGATGTTCACGGAAAGCCTCGCTGAATTCAGCCCAAGTAGTGACATGGCCCGCTGGGCGCATAGCTCCATAATTCTCCCACCATAGACTGGCGGGGCCTTCAAGATGATATGCAGCAAAGGTGACCTTGTCAGCCTCCGCTACCAGCGCGGAACGCAGCTTGTGAGAGATACTGCGAAGCCAGTCATCAGCGTCGAGAGGCTCGACGGAGTGGTGGAACGTGGGTGGATGCAATTTGATAAAATCACTGAGTGACACCACGTTAGCCCTCTGATGGTGTGCTGTATTCTGTTCAATACGCTCCAACAAACGGTTTGTCTCCCGCTTGTTTCTCTCAGCTTCCATCATAACCTCGGCTAGTGAAGGAGGATGAGGCAGATTTTCATTCCTGGCTTCACTGCCTTCGGCCTGCTCTTGAGGAGCAGGGTTAGTGCGCGTGTTGACCATCCTAGGTAAACAAGACAATGATTCAGTCAGAATGATAAAATTCCGACATAGGATACAGAATGTAAGGAATAACTCGGAATGCAAGATGATCATCC
>CAKZKU010000298.1 GCA_937124545.1 uncultured Microbacteriaceae bacterium
GTTTCCACGCCGCGGGTTGCCTAACCTAAGCACGGAACAGGGTGAGAAAACCACACTTTCTAAAAACTGTGGATAACGCTCAGCATCCGCGGCGCCACGTACTTAATCTGGGATCTTTGGCAGACGAAGTCGAGATGGGCGGTTCCGTGGAGCAAAATTCCCTTGACTTGTTGTTTACCGAAGCCAGAGAGCGGGGTTACCTTGCCCGTTTCACTCTGTCTTCTGGCGCTGAAATCACGCTCTTCATTCAGTCGGCTGGCTCCGGCTGGGTGTCAGGCATCCGCGACAACGTGGGTCAGACCGGAGCTATCGTGCTGGTCAGATCAATCCTCTGGGTAGAAGGTCTCGGCGGGATTAGCGGAGACGTTCCCAATACGCTCATGCTTCGACCTCGTCGCGATGTCCTGCTGTCTCTGGTCCTTACCAATTTGCTCCGACAAAAGCGGGACGTGATTCTTCACAGCGGACACCACCGATTGAGAGGGGTGCTCTCGGGGGTTGGGAGCGACTTTCTGGTCATTTGCAGTTCAGCCGGGGCCGAGCGATTCTTCCCTTTTCTTAGCGTCGACTGGGTCGAAGCCCTCTAGCTCCCGGTTGTGGAGAAATGACAGCGGGTGCGGTTAGTAAACCTGAGAATATCCGGATGAAAACAAGAAATTTGCGTATGACTCGAAGTAGGTCACGTATCTCAATCGGCTTGCTGATAGTAGCGGGATCAGTTCTTGCCGCGCATTTCGCAATTGACTTTCAACAGGGGAGTCGGAGCGTCTTGGTGGCTAGCGAAGACCTTTTCGAAGGATCTTTAGTCAGTAAGGAGAGTGTCGACGTAATCGAGCTGGCTGAGAACCCGGCCCTGGCCCTGTATTTAGGGAGCGAAGGTTTGTCGGCAACATCAGAATTGGTCTTGAGCAGAAGCGTAGTCGCGGGAGAGTTTCTTCGGCGTGAAGACTTCGCCGAGCCCTCGCTCCGAAACGACAGCGTGGTTTCAATCCCCCTACACGTCGGTAAACCGCAGTGGTTGGAACCAGGGCGAATAGTGCAGTTGTGGGTGGCGCCCCCGACGGAAGAAAACCTTTTTTCGGCTCCCTTTGTTCTGTCTCCTGAGGCTCTCATCAGCAGGGTGTCATATGAGGAAGGGTTTGCAGCGGATGGAGTCTCTAGCCGGGTCGACGTGCAGGTACCGAATAGGCACATTCCTAGCCTTGTTCATGCTCTCGCAAATCGATATTTCATCCATCTTTCCCCGGTCTCACCCACATTATGACGCTCAGAATTGCGGCTTTTGTGCCGGAAGATATGCAGCCATCGCTGGCGGAGTCGCTGCAGCAGAGAGCCTGCGCCGTCTCGTTTCTTGATACCGCCGACAGCCTTAAGTCGAACACGCCGGAGATGAGCAGTTTTTCTGGAGTACTCATCGATTGCGGGTCGATCGGCGCGGACCAATGGTCGCAAATCGAGCCCGTGGTTGGACATCTTCCGATTGCCGTCATTGGTCTAGATCAATACCAATTGGGCCCCGACCAATTACCCGACCATGCAAACATAACCTCGGACTACGCGCTCTCGGAGTGGCTGCTACGACTCGCTAGTTCGCCTCCCAGCCATGCCGCCCGGAGAGGCAGGGGACGGCTGGTGGTGGTTGCCGGCGCAGAGGGGGCACCTGGGCGGACCGTCACTTCCCGGGAGATCGCGAGAGCCTCGATCAAAGCTGGGCACCCAACCTTGATTGTTGATGCGGACACTTCAGAGCCCGGGTTGTCTTTTGGGTTTGGCCTAGCGGGTGAAGAATCCGGCTTGAAAGCGGCACTGCGTTCCTGCCGTGTTGAGGGTGTCGCCCTGAACACTCTTGTTGCGCATGCTGCAAGTTGCCAAATCGATGGGCATTCTGTCCTTGTGCTGACTGGTTACGTTTGCCAAGCCTCCCCTGAGCATGCTGATTCCGCGGCTTACCGGAAGCTCTTGGACACTTTTCGGGATGCCGGCTATGTCGTTGTGGTTGATACGGCAGGGATTTCGAGAGCTGCTGATTCCCGCGAGACGAATTTGGACTTGTGGAGCAGGCAAGAACTCACACCGCATTTGATCTCATACGCAGACCATGTAGTGGTTGCGGCGGGGGCGACTGAGCTTGCCATTAGCCGGTTCGTCCGGGTCTGGCACCAAGCGCTCTCCAAACTCGCAGACACAATGGTGAGTGTCTTTGTTTCCGCGCCTTGTCTCCCTCAAGCCCTGCAAGAAGAGTTACTGCACACAATTTGGCAATTCACCGCTACTCACAATTCATATTTTGCTGTCCCCGCGCAAATCGGACCTGCGAGCTTTGCCGCCGGTTTCAGGTTGCCATCTCAACTCTCAGAGAGGCTATGGACTGTTCCGATCGCGCAAACTGACAAGGAACGCAAGCCTCGTCGGCGAGAATTTCTCAACCGAAGAAAGATTGCCGTGACACGTCTGCGGGCTAAGCGGTTACCCTAAAAGCGTGACACCCCAACCATCGATTTACACCCGCACGACATTGTTTGATCGGCAGGTTGCACGCTTGCACAAAGTGGCGAGCGAAGGGCAGCTGCTTGCGGACCTGGCTTTTGCAGACATTCTTATATGGGCCCCTACAGAATCGCAGTCGTTCGTTGCAGTTTCTCACCTCAGGCCGTCTTCTGCGGCCACTCTCTTTTATCGGGATGTGGTGGAGACCGAGATCAGGCCAGAGTGGCGCAGTTTGGTTTCGGAAGCCTTTTCTTCTGGTGAGATCGTTGATTCTGGTGGATCTGAGCCACGAGGTGACGTGCGCACGCGAATCAGGGCCGTGCCAATCAGAGTTTCGGGAAAAACGGAGCCAACCTCCAGGGGTAACCAGGTGGTTGCCGTGCTTACGAGACACTCAAACCTTAGCGATTCACGAGTTCCCAGCCGACAAGAACTAACTTTCGACGACTGCGCAAATGACCTGTTTGCGATGATTTCAGAGGGCTCTTTTCCTGATCATGATGCACCTTCGGCTCCTGCGCAAGGTGCGCCGCGAGCGTCGGATGGACTTATTCGGATCGACAGCGACGCTCGCGTAACATTTGCGAGCCCGAATTCACTGTCCGCATTTCGAAGGATGGGTTTTCAGGATGAGCTTGAGGGGACACAGCTTGCTGAAGTGGCTTCAAGCCTCGTTGCAGGCACGCTTATTGTCGACGAAACCCTCCCCCTAGTGGTCTCGGGTAGGGCCCCGTGGCGAAGTGACATTGAAAATCAAGGTGTGACGGTGACGCTTCGGGCAATCCCACTAAGCCGAGCGGGAAAAAGGTTTGGGGCCATCATTTTGACGCGGGACGTGACTCAAGTCCGACTGCGTGAAAAAGAGATGATTACGAAGGATGCGACGATTCGTGAAATACACCATCGGGTAAAAAACAACCTCCAAACGGTTGCCTCTTTATTGAGAATCCAAACACGGCGAACCCACAGTGATGTGGTCAAGGAAGCGCTCGGTCAGGCCATGCGAAGGGTTGCGGCAATTGCGGTCGTCCATGACACTCTCTCAGAGGGCCTCAGCCAAAGTGTCGATTTTGACGTCGTTTTGGAGAGAGTTCTCATGTTGGTCGCTGAGGTCGCCTCTGCTGGATCAGCTGTTGTGAAACCTAATACCTCCGGCTCTGTCGGGATCCTGCCGAGCGAATACGCGACGCCTTTGGCTCTTGTGCTGACGGAACTGGTGACCAACGCTGTAGAACATGGTTTGAAAGGTAAGTCGGACGGTCAGGTGGAGATTGAATCAACGCGGAGACCAGAAGCATTGACGATCTCGGTCATCGACAACGGAGGGGGTTTGAAGAACGGGAACGTGGGCGACGGGCTGGGCACGCAGATTGTCCGGACGCTTGTTGATGGTGAACTTGGCGGTTCAATAGAGTGGGCTCCTTTAGAGCCTGGGGGAACTCAGGTCAAGATTGAAATACCCCTCAAGTTCCTGGTCCCCACTGGAGAGGTTCGTTGAGGGTGCCAACCCGAATGACTCAGTAGTAGTCCTCGTCTTGATTACGTTTTCGAATTACCCGGCACGGTGTTCCGTAGGCCACACAAAGGCTAGGAATATCATGGACCACTGCGGAGTGTGCGCCGATGACGCTGTCATCGCCTACAGTTCGTCCATGCAGAATGCCCGCTTGCATCCCGACCATGGTGCGAGAACCAATCGACACGTCCCCACCCGTGCGTGCACCTGGGCCCAACGAGCCATAGTCGCCGACTGTGCTGTCATGGTCTAACGATGCTCCGGTATTCAGGAGAGAACCAACTCGAGCGTGTGCGCCCGGCCCTACGCTTGCGAAGGCCAGCAGAATTGCCCCATCGTCGATCGCGCCGTCAGTCGAGACCCAGGCGGTGTGGTGAATTATCGGGGGGAAAACGGCATGTGGGAATGTCGTGATGACTCGCTGATGCAAACGCGCTCGAACGTGGTTAGTTCCAACACCAAGAGCGAGAGAGGTTGAGCTCAAGTCCAACAGGCTAATCCTTTGGAGCAAGGCCATAAACGTATTGTCGTTATGATCTAAGCCAAGGAACTCCTCAACCGCGAAACCGGAAGAGGTGGCAGCTTCTGCTACCGCGCGAGCATGCCCCCCGCTGCCCAGCACCACAACTTTATCGTCCCCGGACATCAGAAGAGCTCTGTTCCGATCATGGCGGGAAGAGGCTAGGAAGCGCGACGTGCGCGCGCAGCTCGCCGTTTGAGGGCACGGCGCTCATCTTCGCTAAGGCCACCCCAGACGCCGGAGTCTTGATTCGTGTCAAGAGCGTACTGTAGGCAATATTCCGTGACAGGGCAGTGCGAACACACCGATTTAGCCCGGTCGATTTGGTCCACCGCGGGACCAGTGTTCCCAATGGGGAAGAAAAGTTCCGGGTCGACCGTCAGGCACGCTGCTTTGTCTCGCCAATCCATTGGGTCTCCTTGTTCTCGGCTTGCTGTACGGGCTGGGGTTTGAGACGAGGCTCAGGTCTCCGGTAGGCCGAAATCAGCTAGCGGTAACGAAGCCGGGGTTATACGTGCCTCGCCCGTAACTGGGAAAGGCTCTCATAGTTTGATACCTAAATCAAGGACTTTGGCGAAAACTACGCAGTTACACTTCGTGCGGACTCTCGGGGCGCCGGATTGCGACGATCGATAGAATTCTCAAATGGAACATGGCTGGGGCCCAATTAAGAAATTTGCTCGGTTGATGGTTGAGTCCCGTGTGGCCTCGCCCATTCGGAGCAATATCGTGTTTCGTGAAACTAGAGCTGAGAACGCGATCGTGGCCCACAAAGCCAGCTATGCCGGTGTTCGGGTTTTTTCTCCGCGGTCCTTCAGCGAAAGTATGGCGATGAAACCCAATGCGGATACCTTTTTTATCCTCGGTTCTGGGGCCTCAATTGGCGACCTCACGCCAGCAAATTTTGAGGAGATCAGTCGCCAAAGATCCGTTGGGATAAACAACTGGGGCATTCACCCATTCGTGCCAGATATTTACTCGTTAGACAGCGTTCCATGGGTTGGCGATGGAGCTAATTTTCGGCGGTCGCTAGATTTGCTCCATCGAGGCGACATTATTGCCGCACAGCCGCAGATTCTCTTGGTTCGCCTGAACAATGAAGATGAGGTCCGTCAAATTGAAACTCTGCCAGCAGAGTTGAGAAAGTCTGTGCACTATTACGGTCGTGTCATGCCGGCCACAAGGCGAGTCAGTAATCTGCCTGAAGAGCTGAGAAAAGTCGTCGGGTTCCTGGAGAGTGAATATCCCGGGGTTGTTCTCGATTCCGGCGCCAGTGTCGTGCGCATGGTTGGGATTGCGTTGGCTTTGGGCTTCCGGAACATTGTTTTCGCTGGAGTTGACCTCAACAACACCAACTATTTTTGGGAGGGTCCCAACTTTAGCCACGATGGTCCGGCGGACAGCTTGCCGGTGAATAACCAAACTGGTGACGAACACGAAACCACGAAGACCTCGATTCGACCTTTTTCAGTTTTGGATGTTTTGCGGGCTTTTTCCGCTGTTATTTCTCGAGACTTTGGAGGCCAGCTCTACGTTTCTGCGCCCCAGTCGGCACTGGCTGACTTTCTTCCGCT
>CAKZKU010000299.1 GCA_937124545.1 uncultured Microbacteriaceae bacterium
TGAAACTTATCCCCCTATTTCGCGAGAGACCCGGCCGACTGTTGATTGTGGCAACGAACTTTATTCGTGCCCTCGATGACGCCTTCCTGCGGCATGGCCGCTTCGATTACGTGATTCCCATCGGCTTACCGGATGACCAGGCCAGAGATTCCATCTGGCGTCGCTACATTCCCCACTCGTCCGGGGACACGGTCGATTTGGCAGAAATGGTGAAAAGAACCGATGGCTTTTCGCCGGCGGATATCGAGTACGCGGCCAGGAAGGCATCCCAAAGAGCTTTGGAAGCCGCCGTGTATGACCAGTCTGGTGGCGGGCAAGAAGGCCCTTCGACCGAGGATTACCTGTGGGCCATTGGCGATACCCGGATGACGGTATCGAGTGAAATGGTCGGATCCTTCTTGGAGGACATTGAATCCTTAGCGAGGCTATAAACCCCGACAAAGCCGTGGGGTGTAATGTTCGTCTCGGACAGGGGGAGAGCTAGCTCCCGCGAAGGGATCGGCACTCCATGGCTTCAGCAAAAACCCGGTGGATTGGGCTGCTCTTCATCTCGTTGGGGATCTCCCTGGTCATTATCGACGGCACCATCGTCAACACAATTTTTCCCGAAATCATCGGCGAGCTCGGCCTGACCTCTACGGAAGTCCAGTGGGTCCAAGAAAGCTACATCCTCGTTTTCGCCGCTACCTTGCTGATCTGGGGCTCGGTCGCCGACCGTTTGGGCCGTCGACGGGTGCTCCTCGTCGGTATTGTCATTTTTGTTGCCGCATCAATCTGGGCAGGTGCGGCTGACAGCGCTGCGAGCCTGATTTTGGCGCGGGTGGCGCAAGGTTTTGGAGGGGCGATGGTGCTTCCCACCACCCTCTCGCTAGTGAATGCCACCTTCCAGGGCCGTGAGCGAGGCATTGCCTTTGCAGTGTGGGGGTCCACGATTGGCGGCATGGTCGCGGTGGGCCCTGTGTTGGGTGGATGGTTGGCTACCGACTTTACGTGGCGCTGGGCGTTCCTGATCAATATCCCCCTGGGCGTCATCATCATGGCGGGCCTTATTTTGTTTGTCCAAGAATCACGGTCGCCCACAGTGGTTAAGGGCGTCGACTGGGTGGGTGGCGCATTGTCGGTGTTGCTGTTCGGCCCTCTGGTGTTTGGCCTGATTGAGGGCCGGATATATGGCTGGTGGAGCCCGAACCCGGAGACCCCCTTCTCAATTGGGAGCTTTGTGTGGCCCTTGAGTGGCCTGTCGGTTATTCCCGTAGCCCTAGCGGTATCGCTTGTGGCGGGTATCGCTTTTGTTTTCTGGGAACGTCAGCGCGAGAAGAGGGCGCGAGCCGTACTTCTTGACCTCAACCTCTTCAAGATTTCGTCTTTCCGTAACGGTTCGATTGCGGCCCTCATCATTTCGATGGGGGAGTTTGGTCTCCTCTTTGCGATTCCTTTGTGGCTCCAGAACGTGATTGGCATGACGCCAATTGGAGCGGGCCTTGTCTTGCTCTTTCTTGCGGGCGGTGCGTTTGTTGCCTCCGGTGTTGGTGGGGCGTTGAGCGGAAAGCTCGCCCCAGCGCGGGCCGTCCAAATCGGCGTCGTGCTGGAAATTGTGGGAATTGTGGGCTTCGGGGTTGTCGCCTCCACTGACACCGGGTGGGGCGCAATCGCCCCGTTCCTGTTCGTGTACGGCATCGGCGTGGGTCTGGCAACTGCTCAGCTCACCGGGGTCATCATGGTGGATGTGCCCATGGATAAGACCGGCCAGGGGTCAGGGTCGCAGTCGACGGTGCGCCAAATTGGTTCAGCACTCGGGATCGCCGTCTTGGGAACCACCCTCTTCACCGGCACCGAGGTGGCATTGAATGATCGTCTGTCTGAGCTAAGCCTGCCGTCTGCCACCCAAAGCCAAGTGGTAGACCTCGTCGTCGGCTCAGCCGGTGGCGCAATCCCGGGGATAGCCGAGGCTCTGCAGGCCCAGCAGGTGGACGCCGCCACAGCCGTAGCCGTTCAATCTGCCAGTAGTGAGGCCTTTACCGACGGCGCCCAGCTTTCTGCCTACGTGGCGGCAGGGTTCCTCGTGGTGGGCTTTCTTTCGACGTTCAACCTTGGGGGGTCTCGGCCTG
>CAKZKU010000300.1 GCA_937124545.1 uncultured Microbacteriaceae bacterium
TTGCGAGCGTGACGCGGCACGATTTCACACCTGTTCAAGGACCTCGGCGGGCAGGGGACCCTGCCCGTGTGGTGGCTTCGGGTGAGCTTGCGTCACAGGACCTGGGCTGGGCCATGACTCACTCGCTCGAGGACATGATCGCGTCGGCTTGGGAAGCCAGAGCGTCGCTCGCAAAACTCTAAGGCGCCCCGCTCGATAGGCTGGGAACCGTATTGAGGACGGGAAGCACGAAGCAATGTCATTAAAGAAGTCGACCATTTTTGTTACCGGAGGGACCGGGTCCTTTGGCCATGCGTTCGTGCCGATGGCGCTCGAAAAATATGACCCCGAGCGAATCATCATTTACTCCCGAGATGAAATGAAACAGTGGGAAATGGCGAAGCTGTTTGCTGGCGACAAGCGGGTCCGGTTTTTCATTGGAGATGTTCGGGACCGCGACCGGCTCTACCGCGCACTTGATGGTGTCGACCACGTGGTCCACGCGGCTGCCACCAAGATTGTGCCCACTGCTGAGTACAACCCCTTCGAGGCTGTGAAGACCAACATTCTTGGGGCTATGAACCTGATTGACGCATGTATCGATAACGGGGTGAAAAAAGTTGTGGCGCTCTCCACTGACAAAGCCAGCAGCCCGATCAACCTCTACGGGGCTACGAAACTCGCGTCGGACAAGCTCTTTGTCGCGGGCAACGCCTATGCCGGCTCAAAAAACACTCGCTTTTCCGTGGTGAGATACGGCAACGTGATGGGCTCTCGAGGTTCGGTTGTTCCCTTTTTTCGCGATGCTGCGGCGAAAGATGCTCCGCTGCCCATCACTGACGAACGGATGACGCGCTTCATGATCACCCTGGAACAGGGCGTGCAGTTGGTGTGGGAGGCCTTTGAGGACATGGAGGGTGGCGAAATCTATGTCCGCAAAATCCCCTCGATGACCATCACGGATATCGCTCAGGCTGTTGCTCCGGGGAAGCCCACCGAGGTTGTCGGTATTCGACCCGGTGAAAAACTCCACGAGCAAATGATTGGCGAAGAAGACGCTCCCAACACCTACGAATATGGGGAATTTTTCAAGATCTTGCCAACAATAAACACCTGGTCTCCAGCAATCGACATGGTCAAAGGAGGCACGAAGGTCCCTGATGATTTTCTCTATACGAGCGATGGCAACGCTGAGTGGATGACACCAGCAGAGTTGCAGGTATGGATGAGAGCCCACTTCACGGGTGATGGTCACGCCCCCGGCGCCCAACACTAAAAAGGGTTTCTGGTGGAATCACTGATCATCATTCCCGCCCGGGGCGGGAGCTCTCGTATCGTGCGCAAAAATGTCAAGCTCTTCAACGGGGCCCCGATGATCCACTGGCCAATTTCGGCAGCGCTGGCGTGCGTTTCACCGGACAGTGTCATCGTGTCAACAGAGGACCGCAAGATTGCGGAGGTCGCAGTCTCGGCAGGCGCGAGCGTGCCCTTCACTAGACCCGCTGAGCTCGCCGATGATCATGCTGGTACGGCCCCCGCAATCGTTCATGCTGTGGATGCGCTCGAAATTGCGGACGACACCCCAGTGATGTGCCTTTATCCCACGGCTCCCATCCCCAGCTCTACTCTCGTCAAAGCACTGGCGCTGGCTCTAGAGCATTCGGACGACTTCATCGTTTCAGTTGGACGCCATCGCGCTCCCCACGAGCGATCTGTCGTGCCGGGCGGCGAGGGCCGGATGGTCCTAGAGGATCCAACGGCGTTACTGTCGCGGACTCAAGACCTGCCCCAGCGTTATTTCGACGCGGGCAAGCTCTATGTTGCGAGTGGCGCGACCTGGCGATCGAGAACCACGATGATGGCTGAACCTTTCGTGCCGTTCTTTTTGCCAGACTGGGCCACCGTTGACATGGACGAGCCAGACGATTGGCCAGTGGCCGAGGCCTTGCACCGCGCATTCGTCATGGAGGCAGGGTGAAGACCCTCGTTCTCGGGGCGTCGGGCTTCTTAGGGTCCTACGCAGGCTTTGCTCTGGAAAAAGCCGGATGGGACGTGACAGGGGCTTCCCGGTCGCCAGCCCGAGGTTATTCCAAAAGCATCGAATTGGGATCGGTGGGCGATATTCGCTCGGTCATCCGCAGCCAGCCATGGGATGTGGTCATTAACTGTGTGGCAATCGCCAATCATGAACAGTGTGAGAGCGACCCCTCCAATGCTCGGCTCATCAACCAGGAACTTCCCGGTTTGT
>CAKZKU010000301.1 GCA_937124545.1 uncultured Microbacteriaceae bacterium
GGTTGCACGAATGCTTCGTACCAGTTTCGACAATCGCCGGTAAACCCATCTTTATAGAGGTAATACGCCCATTTTTTTTGCTCGTCGCTCGAGCCACACCCTCCTTGCGTGTAGACATCAACACGCTCCACGTCGAGCGCGGTATCGACGAAGTACACGAGTAACCCTGAGCGGTCGCTTTGCCAGGTCTCAGACCAACCGATAGGCCGACGAGACTCGATCACCAAGGCACCCTCGCCCTCAAACGGAACGATAGCGAGGCGCTTGTCGCCACCAAACACCTCTCGAGAGCCGAGGATGAACTGCGAAGGCTCAGTCAGGTCGTCAGGGGCCATGCAATGGATTTGGTCGTCATCAGTCCAGCCGAGCTTGAACTCATCCCAGCCATTGAGCGAACCGGAGAATTCGCCTCGGTCGGGAATTTGAGAGGTCTGCAAGGCCAAGGGCCACCCATTTCCCGGTCCATGGTTGTGAAGACCCATCGAATCAAGCATCAGGTAGAGCCAGAAGCTCCACGTGTGCTGGGCTCTGATCTCGGCTGTCAGCTGCCCTTCGTCGCGATACCACCACTCGTTACCGGACCAGAAGAACACGTCTTTCGCTCCTCCTGGAAACGGCAGGGGTACTCCCTCAATGCCTTGCAGGCCCAGGTCACCTTCGAAATAATCCACTCCGGGCGACCAATAGGCCAAGACGCCATCGACATCGTCGTAGTTAAGTTCAGCAGGGAGGCTTCGACCAATCATTTGGATGATTTTGTTGGAATTTCCCTGCCTCTCCTCGTAACCGGCGCCCCGAAGAACTGGATACTCTTGGTGGTTGACAGGAAGTGTGATCCACTCATCGACGAGTTGAAAGTTCAAATCGAGCTTTCCTTGAGACCAGTAGTCAGCCCATTCCTCCATAAGGTCCAGCTGCGGCCTCAAATACCCCTCTGGGGTTTGGTCGCTCGGTGGCGCATCGTCAAACGCCACCATCACGGCGATCATGTTGGATTCGCCCGTATTAGGAAGGGTGCGGGGCGAAAGGGGGAAGCCGATGTTGCCACGCGAGCGTTCCCCACCAATCGAGTAGCCCTCAAATGACTCCCTCGCCACTTGGCTTTGCCCGTCTTGCACCTTGCACAGTTTCACATCACTGAGGAAGGCGGGCTGAACCCAATCAGGCGCAACCGGCTCTGGCTCAGGCTGCGGGACGGGCTCGTCTAAGACAATCGTGGGTTCTTCCTCTGCCGCGACCTCGGGCTGGTCCGCCGCACAACCACTCAGCACGAGACCCATCAGCGAGAAAAGAGCGAACGCTTTACGCATCTTAAGCCGCCGGTTCGATCAGCACATAATCAACATCGTCACCCAAGAAATCAAGGGTGATTTTCACTCCGGAGTGGGTGACACTCATGCCTTCACGCACCAAGATGTTCTCAATATCGTTGTCAACACAGGCGCGGTCGGTCACCGAGTCGGGGTAGATGTAATACGCCCATTTGGGCTTGGCAGGGTCGTTTCCGCAGTCATCAGGAAGATGGTCGGTCTGAACACCATCAGCATCAACCTCATAAACAAACAAACCCTCCCTATCTCCCGGCCACCACTTCGACCAGCCAATGGGGCGACGAGATTCGACAACCAGAAGCTTGTGATCAACAGTGCGAATCGCAATCATTTTGCGCTCACCACCATTGGTTTCAAGAGGAGTCAACATCACCCTCTGCGGCTCAGTCAACGTGTCTAAATCACCACAGAACACCTGCTCATCGTCAAACCACTCAAACAGGAAGGTCTCCCAGGCCGTAAGCACACCGGAGTACTCCCCATTGGCGGGGTATGCCCCCTGTCCGACTCCCGTTTTCCAGCCATTTCCGGGAGCGTGACCATTCATTCCCATCCAGTGTGAGAGGTCGTGGATGAAGTAGCTCCAGGCGAATTCCTTCTTGATTTCAAAAGTCAGGCCACCAGTATCCGTGGTGTGGTTCACACCACCCGCCTGGAATGGCAGGCGCGCCGAACCTTGGGGTGTCGAGAATACGCCGCCTCGGTAGCTTACGGTCTGCTTGAACGCAAACATTTCGGGCGTCCAATAAATAAAGACGGCATCGGCAGCCTGATAATCCAGGTCATCTGGCAATTGCTCCACGACAAGCTTCGCCACCTGCTCCATTCGCGATTGTGCCTGGCGGTGCCACTCATTTTGGTCGTATTCGTTATCCCCCACACCCGGGTCCAACGTGTAATCAGCGTGGTCAACGGGCACGGTCACCCAACCGGGAACCACTTGGAAGGTGAGGCGAAACTTTCCTTGAGAGAAGAACTCACTCCACTGCGTCACCAGGTCGGTTTGTTCCGTGAGAAATGACTCGGGTAAATCATCGGAGGGTGGCGCGTCGTTGAAAGCCACTTTCGCGATGATGACGTTAGCTTCGCCCGATCCGGGAAGTTCCCGCTCGGAGTGCGGAAAACCGACCGATTCCATGCCAATAATGTCGCCTTGGCGTTGGCCGCGGACCAACTGCCGCACGTCTGCTGGGCGAGGGTCGGCGAGTTTACAGCGAGAAAAATCAGCAATAGAGGTGGATTGCTCCCACTGCGGAGGTTCCCGCGGCGGCTGGGGTTCAGCCGGGGGCGCCGCCTTCTCAGCGAGGACCGGGTCGGGCTCTGGCTCCAACGCAGCAGGCGGGTTGCTCGCGCAACCGGTGAGCAGAACAACCATTGACGCTATAGCGACCAGTTTTTGCACATTTCCGAGCATAGCTCACACATTGCCACAACCTTGTTGTCTGCGCCCTCGGCAGGAATCGAACCTGCGGCCAAAAGATTAGAAGTCTTCTGCTCTATCCGCTGAGCTACGAGGGCAAAACCTTGCCTTCTCAGTGTACAGGCGCCAAAAAGAGCAATTCCAGCGCCTCCAGGATCGCCGATGGCTTTCACGCTGCGGGGAAGGTTAACGAATTTCGCTAATGAGGCGATCGATTTTTGCCTCCATAAAGTCCGCGACCGCAGGGTCATAGTTCTCGAGGTAGTAGAACCAACGCTCCGGATTACCCGAAGTTTCCACA
>CAKZKU010000302.1 GCA_937124545.1 uncultured Microbacteriaceae bacterium
GTCCCAGACAACGTGGCGGCGACAGACATCCTAACCTTCACGATTGATTTCTACAATCTCAACGAGGCGACTCCAGCTGATATCTCCTCATTTGATATGACGTTCTGGGTCGACGGGACCCAGGTTGGTCAAATGCAACCTCACACTGATTCCGATATCAATGCTGCCCAGAGTTGGGACTTTTCTCTGGCCGATCTGGGAGGACCGTCCCAGCAGGGTCCTGGGTTCGATCACTATGTTGAGGTGAGAAGCACCCCAACCGGAAGCGCCCGTTGGGCTAGTCTCGACTACGTGCAACTGGAGGCGACTTCGATCCCCGAACCTAGTTCTAGCCTCTTTCTCTTTGGCATTGCTGGGCTAGCTTTCGTGCGTCGCCGCAAGTGACACTCGGAACTCTAGTAGAATCGCCGGCCATTCTTAAGCCCGAGATTTCCTACCTCCGCCCCTCCGCTCAGCTGAGTCGAGGGGCGTTCTTTTGGAGATTTGGTGAAAGCATTCTCCTTGTGAAGGAAAAGATCTCGCGACTGTGAAAAAGCAGGCAGAGCAATGGGGTATTTCAAGCCACCATCACAAGAACGGTAGGCTTTTGCAGGTCATACTGACCAGACAAAGCGATAAAAGAAAAGCCTCCCAAAGGGGAGGCTGCACCCAAGAAGGGACAGAAAAAGCGGAATGGTGATGACCCAAACAACTTCAGGTCATTCCAAGCCTAAGATTGAATTCAGTTCGTCATATCATTCCTCTCGACGGACCCGATAGAACAGCGCTGAATTATCCGAAGCAGCTCCAAAATCAGTAAAGGTCACGATTTCTTCATTGGCCTCAAGCGAGTCTTCGATTTCCAACCATCCGCCAGGTTGACCTGCCGGAAGCATCTTCGTGCTTCGCTCAATGAGGTAGGTTTGGCCCACATTTGCCTTGAATTGCAAAGTAACATCGTTGGTGTCGGGATCGATAGTGAAGTCGCTAATGATCAACTCGTTGCTAACGCCTGGAACCACCGCGAGCTCGGCGTAATCCAAACTGGCCCATCGAGCGCTTCCCGTGCTCTGGGTCTTCACTTCAACGTAGTGGTCGAACCCGGATCCTTGCTGCGCAGTCCCGCCCAGATCATCGAGAGAGAATTCCCAACTCTGAACGGCATTCACATCAACATCGGTGTGACTCTGCATTTCACCGATCTGCCTGCCATCGACCCAGAAAGTGATGTCGTAGGAAGAGTCGTTCTCGGGGAATTCTTCATTCAAATTGTAGAAATCAATACTGAAGGTAAATACGTCATTGCCCCCAAGCGACTCGGGAACGTTGAAATGCCAGCGCATGTTTGGATCTCCATTGGTAAGAGCCCGGTCGTAATAGGACTCACTGACCGGAACATTTCCAACCGGAGTGTAGGCGCCGCCATCAACAACTGTGTTGTAGACCCCAGCGAAATAGTAGTCATCATCGACGTCACGGTTGTCGTCTCCACTCGCGCCTCCCACATTCGCCGGATTGCCCGGGAGGGGTTGTTCTCCGCTTTCCCGGACCCCTGAGACAGAATAAAGGAGACCATTGTAAAAGGCGGGATCGTTAAGTGCCGCATCACCTTCGCCATCTTGCGCTCCATCGTCGGCGCCAATACTCCACAGAACTCCATCTCCACCAAACGGCCTGAAGGTGTTTGCAAGGAGAACGATGTCCTGAAGGCTGTCCGAGGAGTCATTCGATGAAATCTCCAGGGCGGCCATGAGAGGTGCCGCCACCTCGCCTGGGCTCAGGGTGATATCGATGGAAGTATTTTCGCCCGGTCCAAGGACCAAAGGAAGAGCCGGTGGCACCAAACTAAAGGAATCGGCATTATTCCCGGTAATAGTGATTGCGGTAATGGTCAGGTCTTCTGAAGCTCCCGAATTTGCCAGCTCGAGGGATTGGGACACGTCCTCGGAACCGATCTCGACATCTCCGAAGTTGAGACTCGCGGGTACTGGCAAGTTAGGATCATCGGCCGGTGGTCGCTCAGAGTTCACCTCAAGCTGAACATAATCCAGATTGGCCCAGCGTGCACTCCCGGTTGTGCTACTGCGAACCTCAACATAGTGGTCGAATCCCGGACCCACCTGATCCACTCCACCCAAATCCTCGATCGTGAAATCCCAGCTCTGCACAGCATCAAGATCAAAGTCATTGTGTGGCTGCATTTCCCCGACTTGCGCCCCGTTGACCCAGAAGGTCATGTCGAAAGACGAGGTGTCGGCTGGAGTCGCCTCGTTGAGCGAATAAAAGTCAATAGTGAAGGTGAACACGTCGGTCTCGACGACAGTTTCCGGAAT
>CAKZKU010000303.1 GCA_937124545.1 uncultured Microbacteriaceae bacterium
CTCGGCTGTCATCGCTGCAGTTCGTCAGGCCCGTGACAACGGTCACGAGGTCATGCTCGCCACCGGGCGATCCGCCTCCATGACTATTCCCATCCTCGAGAGACTGGGCATCGTTCCCGAGTATGTGGTGTGCTCGAACGGAGCCATCACGCTGCGCCGAGACACCAGCTCCCCCTCTGGCTACCGGCGCTACCACGTGGAACACTTCGACCCCACTCCGGTGTTGACCAGAATCAAAGAGCGTTTACCGGAGGCCCACTACGCCGTCGAAGACCAAACGGGGCTTTATCGCTACACCGACTGGTTCCCCGAGGGTGCTTTGGACGCACTCAGCGAGCAGGTCACTTTCGAAGAGCTACTTACGACAGTCGCTACTCGGGTGGTCGTGATTGCCCCCGGCCACGAAATCGATGATTTCTTGGCGCGGGTGGAGGACATGGGGCTTCACCAGGTTAGTTACACCGTGGGGTGGACCGCTTGGTTGGACATTGCTCCTGACGGGGTCAATAAGTCAACGGCGCTCGAGCTTGTTCGAACCCAGCTGGGTTTCGAGTTGGATCGCTGCATGGTGGTGGGTGACGGTAGAAACGACATCGAGATGCTCCAGTGGGCCGCCGCCGGGGGACGCGCTGTTGCGATGGGGCAAGCACCTGAGGAAGTCCGGGTTCATGCCACAGAGATGGTCGCAGATTTTCTTGACGACGGTGTCGCTCAGGCGTTGGCCGGTTTGCCCGGTCGCGTCAGTAGCGAGGTGTCGTAGAATCGTCCGCGGAGGGCTGTCCGAGCGGCCGATGGAGCTAGTCTTGAAAACTAGTGGGCAGAAATGTCTCGTGGGTTCGAATCCCACGCCCTCCGCCACTGAAAATCACGGGTGATCTCGTTTCCTGGGTCTCTAAAGACTGACTCAGTAGAATAGGAAGCCGGAGGCAAAGCCTTCTTGGTGTTGCCAGCTTGTGATCGCACTGGGTCCCCGGTTGGCCCGAAGCCACGGTCGATAGGGAGTTCATGGCAAGCCGCGCCAAACCTAACGCCCCCGACTTGTTTGAGAATGGGGAGGATTTCCCCACTCCTCTTCATTCACGGCGGAAACGGCTGGGTGGTTGGAAACTCTTTGCCACCACCGCTTTTGCGCTGGTGGGGGTGCTGGTCGCGAGCGCCGGACTCGTTGTCGGCTTGACTGTCCAAAACCTCCAATCGAGTTTGGAGACGGTGGAATTGCCAGGTGCTCCGGCCCCGATTTTGCCCACGATCGGGGAAATTGACGGTGGCTTTAACGTGTTGGTGGTCGGTTCGGACACGAGAGAAGGCCAGGGCGAGGGTTTTGAGTACGTCGATACGGAACTCAACGATGTCAATCTCCTGGTTCATGTTTCCGAGAACCACGATCATGCTGTTGTCGTCAGTTTCCCTCGGGACCTTCTGCTGGATGTTCCCGCCTGCGTGCAGCCCGATGGGTCGGAGAGCAAGCCGAGAGAGATGGCGCCCCTGAATACGACGATGAGCATCGGTGGTTTACCGTGTGTGGTGTCCACTCTGGAGCAGGCGACAGGTCTCGATATTGGGTATGCGGGCCTGATGACCTTTGCTGGTGTTGCTCAACTCTCAACCGCTGTGGGCGGCGTCGAGATTTGTGTTGATGCACCGCTTGTTGACCCCTGGTCGGGCATCAATTTGCCCGAGGCAGGGTTCCACACGCTCGAAGGCTACGAGGCGCTGGCCTTCCTTCGCACGCGTAAAGGAGTAGGCGACGGGTCTGACCTGTCGCGAATTTCTTCCCAGCAGGTCTATATGTCCGCACTTGTCAGGACTCTGCAAGCCGATGGGGTGTTGAACGATGTGGGCAAGCTCTATGGGTTGGCTCAGGTGGCAGCAAACACGATGGTTCTCTCCACCAGTTTGGGCAGCCTCGATGTGATGGTGGCAATGGCGCGGGCCCTGCGGGGGATACCCAACGACAACATCGTGTTCATCCAATATCCCGTTCTGGACGCAGATCCGCAGCTGTATCCGGGGCGCGTTATTCCCCATCCCCAACTGGCGCCTAACGTAGCGCAGAGGCTGCAATCCGATGAGGCGTTCACGGTCTCCGCAGGGTCAGAAGGCTTTGGCTCGACGGCGGTGGATTCTGACAACGTTGATGGGGGATCCGACCAGGGAGCGGATGTTCTGGAGGGCCTTGTCGGTCAGACCGCCGGGGACGAAACCTGCACGGTAGCTCGCTGAGACCCGGGTAGGTATAGTTAGCGACGAACGGAAGCTTTGCTTCTTTTCAGGAGACGTCGCATAGTCCGGCCGAGTGCACCACCCTGCTAAGGTGGAGTTCCCCCTGGGGAACCGAGGGTTCAAATCCCTCCGTCTCCGCAGAAGAAAACGCCCCCGTGATTACGGGGGCGTTTTCGTTAAGGCCCTATGTCGCCTCGCCCCAATGACTTGGGCATGAGTGACGTGCGACCGAGAACCAATGTTGGAGCGCAACCGTGCCGGCCGCGCTCCAACATCAATTAGTTGAGGAGACCTTCGCCCTCGAGCCATTCTTGGGCTGCGGTGCTGGCTTGAGCCTTCTCGTCGCCCTCGACACGGGTCCGAAGAGCGATCAGGTCCTCAGTCGTCAGCGCTGCTGAGATCTCATTCAAGACCGCTGCGAGCTCATCGCTGTAGATGTCGGAGTTGAGAAGCGGGATTACGTTCTGCGCCGCAATCAGGTTCTCGGGGTCGTCCAGCACAACGAGATTCTCTGCGTCCAAAGCCGGAGAGGTCGTGTAAATGTCAGCAACCTGCACAGCGTTGTCAACGAGTGCCTTGACGGTGTCGGGGCCTCCGAAGTCTTCGATGGGCACGAATGTCACATCGGTGACCCCGTAGACGGACGCGAGGCCGGGAAGACCGTATCCCAGTTCAGCAAACTGAGGGCTGGCGCCAAGGGAGAAAGGCTCGATGTTCGCCAGATCTCCGATGCTCTCCAAACCAAATTCGTCCGCCATTGCCTGAGTGACGACATAGGCGTCCTTGTCTTGCGCTGAAGAGGAGTTCAAGACCTGGAAACCAGCGGGTACCTTCGTCGCAAGCTCAGCGTCTACCTCGGAAGTTGAGCGTGCAGCACTTTCGGTGTCATAAAAGAACAACAGGTTGCCGTTGTA
>CAKZKU010000304.1 GCA_937124545.1 uncultured Microbacteriaceae bacterium
CTTGCATTGATGCCATAGCTCGACAGCCTATGGCATCTCTGCTCCGCTTGACTAGAGAGGTTCTGTTGAGCGTTTACAAGCCATTCAAAGACTCGAAAAAATAATCTTAAGCCGAATAGCCTGAAATTCGCTGTCTGAAACTGGAATAAGCGACCGAAGGGTAATTAAATAGCTTCCATCTCCTTGGTCATCCGCAGAATGCTCGACAAGATAATCTGAGCCTTCATTCCACTCGACCAGATTATAGGTTACTTGGCCAACATATGAAATATCAGAGGCGAATCTACGCTGGAGAAAGGTAATTGAAGGATAGCTTTTCCCGTTAATATCAACAATACCTCGAGTGATTAGATCTGTGTTGGATCTAACGGGGTTACCTAAGAGAGCATATTCATGAAGATTTGAGTAGCCATCCTGATCGTTGTCTTCTCGACCGTCACTGTAGCCATCGCCATCACTATCGGGATTGTTCGGATCTAGGCCAAAGAGACTTTCCCACTCATCCGGCAGCCCGTCGCTATCGTTATCTTCTTTTGTATACGAAAACTCAACATATTGCAGGGCTCCGATATCAGCACGACTAGCTCGCAACACTCCTAGCGTGTCAGATTCTATTTTCGCCAACAGAACTGCCTGACCGAGGTTCGGAGACTGCGCTGATGGGGCAAACTTGAAATTGGAGGCGTCGGAAAACCTGGGATCCTGAAGCAACATTTCAGCGTCAAAGGCTATTTTGTTGATCTCAGGGTCAACAAGGTTGGAATCGACAGTAACGCTGCCGTCGAGTGCCCAGAGAAGATTGGCCGTGGCCCGGATTTCCAATGGATACGTCCCGTTGGTTGCATTCATGGGGCTGGCCCCCGTTGGCGTTCCGTCCACCGTCAGGTCGGAGATGACTGCGATATTGTTCTGAATGGAAACATCCGATCCACCCTGGTGGGTAATACCCACTTGGTTTGAGACGTAGGGGACACGGAATACAGTCATGTAGAGATGATTTAAATACGCAGTATTCCCCACAATGTCGACCCGACTCGTCTCGTGGTTATGAATGCCAGCAAGACCGTTGAGATACGTTACGTTATTGGCAAGCAGGAACCGGTCATTGTCCTGCGACCAGGAGTTCGACCCCGTGTCCTTGTTTAGCGGGTCACCGAACTGTGGTGAAAGGCCCTTGCCCTCATCGAGCTTGGGCTCGATGAAATTCTTGTTGACGTTCCACGAGAATAGTCCGTTGTAGTTGTGGTGAACATGATTTCCTATGACCATGATTTTGTAGTCGTGATCTGCGTCGATGTTGAACGCGGTGGCGGGATCGGCGGCGTAAGGATCTGATGCCGGGAATACACCAGCGTTATCCTCTCCGACGTAGTAGAATTGCATCCCGTGCGTGCCAGTGTATGAAAGTCTGGACGAGTGCGAGACCTCGTTGTCTTGAAAGTTAAGGTAGACACCGTAAACATTCTGAATGCCGGTTCCAGGCATGTGATGGACGTGCGTGCCGATCACATCGACGCCATACGACGAGTGCACGTTGATGCCCTTCGTGTCGATAATGCTTGGCCGCCTTGCTGAAGCCCCAGCAGCCTCGGCGGCGGCAAGAATATCGAACATCCAGGTCGCTGAGTCCGACGCGTCATAGGCCTCCGCGTGATGAAGGAGATCATCGAAGGTCCAGATCTCCGCCGCAGCGGGCTTTGTAAGGCCGAGGCCGACTGCAGTGTCCGTGTAGACGCGGAAGTAATAAGAGTCCGTGTCATCCGTGTAGTGCACGACGTCGCCGAAGCGGTTGCCGTTCGCACCGTTGTCGGGTTGGTCAACTCGGTAGAGCATTTGCAACTTCTGCGCAGTTTTAAGGCTGATCCCCTCTCCCGGCCGCGTCGGGTCTCCCACCTGTCCCTGCACCTCGAGATTCATCACTCGGATGAAGCGGCTTGCCTTAACCTCGATGACCGCAGCCCCGTCTCCTTTGAGCAGAGTGCTGTCGTTGTATCCCGTAAAAGTTATCGGCTGGCCGTATTCACCGTTGAGCTTATAGATGTTGACTGTCTTCTCGTTGTGCCAAATGTTCGCGCCTGCGACTTCAGCCGCGGTCGCACCATCAAAGCTGAAGGACTGCTGAAAGCTTGGGTTTTCAAACGTTCCCACGAGAAAAACGGTGTCGCCGGGCATCAAGTATTGCGACAGCCTCGCCGTTTCCCGTTGCAGCGCCGTGTCGAGAGCGACCGCGTTGGCTGGCGAGGAACCGTCTTGGCTCCCTGCGCCGGTCAGGCTGACATAAACCGAGCGGCCGTGGGCGACGACCGGGTGAACTTTGACGAGCGTGTAATTCGTCGCCGTGTCGCTATCATCCACAGCGGCGAGCGAGAGAGCCGGAAGTTCGTTGCCGGCGGTCACCCAGACTTTGCCCGCTGCTGTCAGCAGCACCTGCAGGTTGCCGGCGTCGAGTTCGTAGATTGCCGCCCCATCGCCGTCCATCGGGCTCGAACCATTGGTCCACTGCGGTTGAACGAGGTCGCTGTCCGGGTCGCTGAGCGCCAGCCGGGCCACCACGAGCGAGTCACCGCTCGAAAACGACGTCGCTTCTCCAGTTTCCGGGTTCACGACCGCATAGTCGGTGCCCTGCTTGACCACGTGGCTGAGGGCGGTGGCGATGATCGGGGCTTGGTTCCCCGCGGTCGTCGTCACCGAAATCTCGCCCTCGCTGCTGACAACACGCACTCCGTCGATGGTTGCGGCAAAGCGGTAGGCGAACGTATCAGTCGCGTCGGCTGAGAGATCGCTTCCGTCGTGCTGGTAAAAGGCAGTTCCGTCTCGGGCGACGTAGAGCATTCCATGTGTTCCCGCGACCTCGCGGTAGCCGGCCTCGTGAGTGAAGGTTGCATGCGTGGAGAGCGGCAGCGACGCCCAAGAGGTCCCCCCGACCGACTCGATGCCGGCATCAGCAGCGCCTGTCGGAAGTGCCTCCGCACTGATCAACGCCAGCGGACTGGCAATCGTATTGCCGCCCTCGCCTATGCTTACTGCGGCATCCGCGGCCACGATTGGGCTTTCGCTCACGTAGCTAACTGACACATACGGCGACGAGTCGCTTTCCGAAGCGAAAATGTAGCGGCGGTCGGTGTTGCTCTCGCCACTGAGCATCAGAAACGCCTGCACACCCGACGTTGCTGCCGCGTCGAGATTGAAACGGAGCAAGTCGCCGGTCGTCAACGTGGCGCTCGCCGTGCCGTAGTCAGCTGTCAGTCCTGCCGCAAGAGTATCGCCGACCGACGGCGTGGAAGAAGTGTATGGCCATGAGTAACCTTCGTCACTCTGCTCGTCCCAGTCTGTGTTGGCGAGGCCGAACAACTGCACGGGGCCTGCGGTCGCGTTGGACCCGCTCCCGTCGACGAAGGCGTTGAAGTCAGCATTCGCGAGCACGTCGTCGGGCGAGAGTTGCAGTGAAGAAAGATCGACTTTGAAATAGCCCCCAAAGTGTGTCGCCCCAGTGGCGTCGTTGCTGCGGAGGAGGATCTTGGTGAGATCTCGAACCCGGCTCGTACCGTTGAGCTGCCCAACCTCCAGGTCGGCCGTGACGCCAAAGTGCTTGCTGATCAGGAATCGCGTGTCCTGGCCGTCGGTGACTGCCAGCATCGGCAGGGGGCTGGCAAGGGAAACCGTCACATCCCGCTTCAGCCGGACCTCGTTCCCGACAATCTCATAATCGTCGCCTCCGATCATCACTGTCACCCCCGCCCCTTCGAGGGTGGCGATTGTCTCGCCGGCCTGATAGAGGGTCGTGGGTCGATCGAGATCTGCAGCGGTGAGAACGAGTGTTGAGGTATTCTCGACGACAGGATCGGTGGCCCCACTCGTCACGGTTTCCTGCGTGTCTTCTCCGTCGGTGTAACTGACGGTGACGGTAATCACCTTCCCAAGCTCTTCTGTTGTCAGAATGTAGCTCGACGATGTCGCACCTCCGATTTCCGTGCCGTCGGCTTTCCATTGATAGCCCAGCGTGCCGAGGCCATCCGCGTCAGCAAGCTCGTTGGTCGCCACGAGTGTGCGGCCAACCATCGCCAGCCCAGTGATGGACACCGTGCCGGTTGGAGGGTCGTTGACATTCTCAACAGGGCCCGTCGGATCGCTGACGACGTTTTCTGCATACCCTGCTTGATCGATGTAGCTTGCCGTCACGGTGATCGAACGGCCCACTTCCGACTGCGTCAGCACGTACTCGGTGCCAGTACCCAACTCGTCACCGCCCGCTTTCCAGGTGTACGTCACCGTACCAAGCCCGTCAGCATCGGCAAGATCATGTGTAGCGGTCAGCGTTTCCCCCTGAATCGCCGATCCGGAGATCGTCACGCTGCCAGTCGGGGCATTGTTTGAGTCATTACCGCTCACCGTCAGTCGCACGGTGTCGGGCACCGTATCGGTGTCGGTGTCCACCAGAGTGACTTGAGCAGTGTACGTGGCAGCAAGCTGCTTGATCAGCACCTTGTCGAAGTTCGCCGCAACTTGCCCCGCAACGATCAGGTCAAAGAACGAGCCGTTTGTTGGATCGTAGGCGGTCAGGTCGACCAGAAGGTCGCCGCCGAGTGTGACCGTGCGGCCCGCCGCCTCAATCTGCGTTGATGAGCCCGCTCCATCGACTTTGGACACAAGCAAGCCGTCGGCAGCGAGCACCTGATCCTGCGCAAGGACGCTACCTCCCCAACGGATTCGACTGTAGTCGCTGCCGTTCGACTGCTTGTAGTTGGCGTCGATGGACTGATACCAGGCGGAGTACTCATCATTGAGATGAAAGTCCATCGAGGACGTCGCCCCACGATCACTCTTCCATGCACCGTTGACGGTCGAAAACTCAATCGTGGTTCTTGCCGCGTTGAAGGTGCCTTGATCCGTGAAAGCGATTTCGTTCCCCACCACGCCGTCGTTGACGCCAGGAATGTTGTCGAGAATCGTCTGCGTGAGCTTCAGGTGATCGACTTCCCAGCGGTCCCAGCCGATCTCCACGCCAAAGGCCTGGGCCCGCGTGTCAAGTTCGCTGAGGATGGCTGGAGCGACACCCACTTCGGAAAGCCCGAGCGCTGGATTGATGGAAAAGTCACCGTTAATCGCGTCGGTGAACAGTTGGACATTGCCGACATCGGCAACGCCCGACTGCCCGGAAGGTTTGATACGCCCGCCCCCTACCACATTTCCCGAGACGATCGCGTTGCTCCCGGCATCGTCGACGGCATCGTCAATCTCCACGGCGAAGCGATCGCTGTTCACATCAACGGCATTGTTGGTGAACTTGAAGTTGGTGAATGTCGGCGTGGCGGTATCACCGTCCTTATCGGTGATGCCGTCGGCAAGGGCCGCTTGGCTGAACACGCTGTTGTGGCTCACTTCGAGGTTCGGCGTGCTCTTCAGGCGAATACCGTCAATGGCACCAAAGGCCACGATATTGTTGCTGATGCGGGCCGCCATCTCCTCTTGGCTGCCATCCGTATCCTTCGGGTCGTCGATGAGGACCGGCTTGCCTTCGTCCAGGACCATTTCGATGAAGCCCTTGCTCGGCACCCAGGAGTAGATGCGCTGCTCAACGTTAAAGATCATGTTGCCGGTAATGTCCCAGCGCAACTGCCCAGAGAGATCATCGTCAAAAAATTCGACACCCTTTTGCTGGCGCATGATGCCGTGGCCGCCGGAGAGCGATGTGGTGGCGATGTGTCGGATGATATTGCCGTCGACGGTGACGTAACGGCCGTCCTTGATCTCGACCGCTTTCTGGTAGGCGTCGTGAATGTAGTTGTCACGAATCGTGATGAACTGCCCGTTGACGTTGAAGGCTATGCCGCCGCCGCGTGAGACCTGGTCTGGGGTCCAGAAACCCACCGAAACAATGTCCCAAAAGTCAGCCGAATCCGAGCCACCGTCAATCTCCAGCCCCTCGAACGTAATGTTCTTTGCATCGCTTGTGATATCGAAGCCATAGAAGCCGGAGAAGTTCAGCTTGACGTGCTCCCCAGAAAGCGGCCTTACCACGATTTCGCTATCTGCCGAGGTTGCAATGCTTTCCCTACTGGAGCCAAGCGAATACTCCCCACCCCGGATGAAGACCGTGGACTTGCCGGTCGTGTTCGCCTGCTCGATGGCATGATCGATCGTCCCGTAGGGGCTTACGGCCGAGCCATCACCGGTGGAATCGGAGCCTGTACCTGGCACCACATAGACGCCAACGGGATCCGTGTTCACTCCAGAAGCGACCGTGACCGGGATTTCGAACCGGGCGGTGTTGCCAAACTCATCGGTGGCTTGGAGCGTGGTCGTCGTATCCAGGCCCGCTTGATCCGAGGTCGGGCGGAAGGTCAATCGACCAGTGTTCTCGACCACGTTCAGGCCTTGAGGACCACTGATCAACTGCCAGCGAAAGTACGTGCTGCCGACGGCCGAACTTGGCTGGAGGGTTTGCGAGAGAATCTCGCCGGTTGTCGCTTCCACCGCGGTGCCTGCCGCAAGGTCGATAGCCGTCACCTTGAAGCCCGTCACATCCTCCGGATTGATGCCGTTGAAAGCAGGATCGTCGCTGTGCAACGGACGGGCCAGCAGTGCGAAGTCGCCGACATCAGCCGCAGCGATCTGGACGGTCTGGGGAGTTGCCCAGTTGTCTGCCGTAAACGTCAACACCGAGCCAACGGTGATTGAGGCGACCGACGGGGCACTGACGGCGAAGGGAGCGTACACCGTGCCAGCCGGAGCGGACCGTAGCGAGATGCCCACGGTGAAAGCACCACCGTCGCGAAAGGCCTCCTGATTTACAATGTCGATTTCTAAGGGGGAAGTGGCACTTTTTTCAATAAGCAGAAAGGGTTCGTTGCCGGCTGTTTCTTTGGTGTAGAGCTCTTCTATGTCGCCGCTGGGGTCATCAGGATCCTCCACATACAGAGAGGCTGTTTGGCCCGCCGATAGAGCCACATTCTGCGGCAAGGTGATGGAATACGCACCGCCGGACGGTCTGCTCGACTGAGCGAGAAGCACTTTGTTTGCCAAAGGTGCGTTGTTGAACGTCGCACCGTCTTCCGTCCAAGAGTTGTCCGGAACGAGATAGACATCAAGTGGGTCGTTTTCCGTGCTTGTCGAGAGCTTGAGCTCGACTGATTGCACGACGCCGTCGGCCGGTAGGCCGAACTTCATGAGCATTCCGCGTTGGCTGTTCCTGGTTTGGGCCGTAGCATCACTGCCGTAGTTTTTGGCAGATGTGGTAGCCGTGTTTCCGCGTAAAGGCGCATCGGCGCTGGTGACAACCGTCACCGACTCGGTCTGCGGCACGCTGCTCGCTGCATTCAACGGCTGCCCGTCGTCATTATCAGGCACGCCATCATTATCATCATCATTATCGATAATGTTTTTAAGTCCATCACCATCACTATCTAAAAGGAAGGATAGCTCAGCCTCATCTGCACCCAAAAAAGAGCTCAGAGCGACTAAGGTTGCTAGTATAAGTCTCATATTTATAAGGCGGATTCAAGCGGCTAGCGCAACGGGGGGTGGTGCGAAAAAGATGTTATTTGGGGTTTGATAGTCGAGACATTTG
>CAKZKU010000305.1 GCA_937124545.1 uncultured Microbacteriaceae bacterium
TTCGCGGGAAGGCGCGGGGTAGTCCGGCTCGGCCCCGTGGGTTGGCTTCCAAAAGAGACTGGTGGAGACGATGTGCTGCGCCGGGCGCGGGTTGAAGATCCCCTCCACCTCGAAAAGCCGACCCAGGTCTCTTTTTTCTTCGGGCGTCGCTTCGGCCTGGTAGGCCGCGACCATGCGATCGTCCAGCACCGGGAAAATATCAGACCAACTCATGCCGGTTTCTCGTTGGGCTTTGGCAGTGCGGCTTTCCTCTTTTCGTCTGCGCTGACCTCGCTCGGGTCGCCCCAGAACATGATCTCGGAAGCCGGATTGGCCCAGGTGGTGTATTCGATATCGAGTGCGAACCATTGATTGAGCTTATGGTTTTTCCAATTCACAAAGCTCATGATGCCTTCGAAAGCGGCGCGTGGGTGGAAAGCAGCAGCGAGGAAGAATTCGTCAAAACCATATTCCGGCCACTGCGAACCGAGAATGGGCGCGGAGCGTTCGCCGATCTGACATTCCCCGAGAATGATTCCCTTTTGACAGGACCAGATGAAGGCTTCCGCAAGGAGGCGGATGGGGAGTGGCTTGGTGGACCCCATCATCGCAGCGGAGTAGGGATGGTAGCCTCCGGGCGATCCGAGATCTTTGCATTCGACCGTCTCCCACATGTAGGGACAGCGCCAGCAGGAAAGCGGCCCTTCAGCGAGACCTTCGGTGCGCTCGACATCGTGAATGAGCCACTTGGCGCGGTCGGAATCATTCATGGTGACGAGTCCCTCTTCCTCCATCGCGAGAAAACGCCACATTGCCCCGGGATTGTGCAGGATGGAGGAGGACTCCATGAGATAGACTTCACAACCGGCCTCGCCGAGTTCGGGAATGAGGAAGGCGAGATCGTTGGCGAGATAGACCCGATAAGTGAGATCGGGTCGCTTCTCTGCCAACTGACGCGCGGTTCTGAAGATCGGCTCGACATAATACTCCCACGGATTTTTAAAGCGTGAATCGAGACCCTCATTTTGCGGGTTTTTCATCAATTCTCGGGTTGGTTCGGGGTAGTCCTGACCTCCTTCGTGGGCGGGTTTCCAAAAAAGACTGGTGGCGACGACATGATGGGCCGGCTTTTGATGATGGATGGAGGCAAGCGCAAAGTATTGACGCAGAGTCTCTTTTTCTTGCGCCGGGGCGCTTGCTTGATAGTCTTCGATCATGTCATCAACCATCACCGGAAA